>USIU01000201.1 GCA_900554745.1 uncultured Leuconostoc sp. | reverse complement strand
CTGACAATAGCACTTGTCAGTCCGCCACACTGTCTATCTATTATCTTACCGTATGTACGACAAAATTGAAAATCTGCGGACACATTGTGACCAGAGTTTAGTCCAGCGGCATATTTTTTATGGTACACTTAATTTATCCAGAAAAATAAACTATAGGAGAAATGTGCCGAAAAGCCACATGAGGTTGGGATGGCACATAACAAATACATGTTTTTGATTGATTTCATCCTCAATATTGATAGCCATATTGCCACTTTGGTGACACAATTTGGGCCATGGACTTATCTCATTTTGTTTACCATTATTTTTGTTGAAACAGGTGCGATCATTATGCCGTTTTTGCCCGGCGATTCTTTGCTTTTCGCGGCTGGCGCTGTTGCCGCAACGCCAGCTGGGATCGCCGCTGGTCTTAACCACTGGGTCTTTATGGTACTATTCTTCGTTGCCGCAGTGGCTGGCGATACCTTAAACTTTTGGATTAGTCGGACGGGTGGGGTTAAGTTGCTCCAACATCCGTTCATGCGTCGCTTTATTAAAGAAGAGCATATTCGTGAAGCTGAAGGTTTCTTTGAAAAGCATGGAGCGATGGCCATTATTATTGGTCGCTATATGCCAATTGTGCGTACATTCGTGCCTTTGGTGGCTGGTATTAGTCAATTCCCATTCAGTCATTTTTTCCGAAACACACTGATTGCCGCCTTTTCATGGAGTTTCATCGCTACAGGCGCTGGCTATTTGTTTGGTAATATCCCGTTTGTAAAAGATAACTTCTCAATTATCATTATTGGTATTGCTTTTGTGACGATTTTGCCAACCATTATCAGTATTGTGCGTTCGGCCGTGATTAATCATCGTGCCAAGCAAATTGCCAAAGAAAAAGATAACAAGTAAAATCACCGTTAGGTGGTTTTTTTATTGCCTAACAACGCCCACAAGCAGCGAAAGCGTTGCGTTATGTACGCCCAAATGGGCTTATTTGTATGCTTAATTACTGGTTTGAAAATTAACGATTTTAGCGTCCATAGATGGCGCAGTTACATTTTCACCTTGGTCTGTTTGATAGGTTTCAATTCCTTCAATCACACCAGAAAAGGTGACTTGGCTGCCTTCTGATAGGTTTGACCCGTTGAGCAGGTCTTTATCAACATCAACAACCATCAGATTGTTAGGATTACCATCGACAGCCAGACGCACCTTATCATCGTCATCGGTCGGTACAATTTTCACCACTTTACCGCTAAATTGTACTTTTTCGCCCGCAAAATCCGCTGGGGCCTGCGCAATTTGTGCATAAGTGATGTCTGTGCGATAAGCCATCGGTTCATTATTACTGATGTTTGGCGAAACCTCGGTTGCCGTATGATTGTTGTCATCGGGATCGACGTCGACATCCACTTCAGATTCCCCGCTGGATGCACTGTCATCATCAGATGATAGACTGGCGCTGCTAGACTTTTCAGCAGATAAGCCACGATTGGTACTTCTCCCAAGCGCTGTCCCGATGGTGGCTACTAAAAACATGAGGCCAATCACGAGTGTGATGACCAGTGCGCGCACGCTCACGCTACTTTGACGCTTCTTAACTTTGTCGATGACGTAAATGATCAATAAAACAAAAAATGCCACCATTGCGATCAAAGTCATGATCCAAAGTAAAGATAACATTCCTCTCATATTCTCACTCCCAAAGCCTTTTAATGTGGTTGCTCAGCACATGCTGACTAGTAATTGTTAAACGTTGAGCAATTTATTAAAAAATTATTCAGGTTACATCACGATGACATAACCTGAAGCACCATTTGTGACGGGGGTCATCACAAATGTGTCGTTATCGCAAAATGGCATGACAAAGGCTACGTTTAACCGCAGGTTTTGCCGATACAACATGCCATTATACTACCGATTTTGAGTGCTCGTCAACTGAATTTAGACAAGGTTTATGAGGCGCTATAATGCTTGTCATACCGCCGTTTTCACGGATTTTGACTGGTGATTTTTAAGATAATTTTTTGACAAAAATA
>USIU01000200.1 GCA_900554745.1 uncultured Leuconostoc sp. | reverse complement strand
GATGCGACAAATGCGATTGCCACCCCGATGTTGACCGTCTTTACGAAAATTAGTGTCGATCATCAGCTCACCATTGGACGCAGTCTCCAAGACATTGCTGAAAACGAAGCGGCGATTATCAAGCCGGGAACGGTCGTGATTGATTATGCTGGCCAAGCGTTAACCGTGCAGCGTATCTTACAGGCGAAAGCCGAGGCGGTTGGTGCCGAGTGGTTTGTTCATGAACAAGATCAGATTGTGATTGCTAACACGACGCCTGCGGGGATGGATCTTATTATTAATGGCACACCAGGTTACTTTTTAAGTATGCCGGGTGCCTTTCAAGTGCATAATTTTGGGATTGTCCTACAAATTAAGGCCGCTTTAAAGGCAATGGGCTACACGTTTACTACCGAAAAAATGCGGATCGGCCTTGCCAACGTCAGCTTAATTGGGCGGATGAATTACCACCCAGAAAAAAATATTTTGTTTGATGCGGCGCATAATGTTGATGGCATCACAGGACTAGTGGCGGCCTTAAATGCGTGGCATTTGAAAATCAAGCCCACGTTGATTTTAGGGGTGTTAAAAGATAAAGAATACCATGAAATGTTGGATGAAATCATTCCTGTTGTTCAACGGGTGATTACGGTTACCCCTAAAAATAAGTCGCGCGCTTTGTCCGCAGAAGAACTGGCCGCTACCATTATTACGTCCTATCCAAAGGTCGAAGTCGAGATTGCCAATGATGCTTCAGCCGCGATTTCATTAGCGATGCGAGTACGTGAGTCGTCACAGGCGCTGATTGTAGTGACGGGGTCATTTTATACACTAAGCGCCTTACAAAAAGATGATCGGATTTAATTGCTGAGCAGTGTTTTTGAGATTTGTCCTAAAATATGGTATGATAGAATGCGTTGACTTACATTAAATAAGGAGAAATCTTCATGACGCAATCGTCTCCGCAACCGCTTTTCTGGGACGAAGTCGTGGCTAATGCGCAAAAAGGCCATGACTCGTCTGAAAAGCGACCATTCTTCAGTTTGGCACCAATGGAGGCCGTGACGGATACGATTTTCCGTCGTGTGGTTGAAAAAGCTGGTGCCCCTGATGTTTACTTTACAGAATTTACAAATGCCAGTTCAATGGTTCATCCCAAAGCTAAGTTTTCCGTTCAAGGCCGATTGGCTGTCGCGGAAAACGAGACCCAACCAGTCGCACAAATTTGGGGTTCACGCCCTGAAGATATTGCTGGTGCAGCCAAATTGTTACCTGGTATGGGTTATCGGGCGGTCGATTTGAACATGGGTTGCCCAGATCCAACGGTCATTAAAAACGGCGCTGGTTCTGATTTGATTCGCCACCAGGATTTGGCAACGCAATTGATAGCGGCTGCGAAAGAATCTGGTTTGCCGGTGTCGGTGAAGACCCGTCTTGGTTTTTATGATCCAATGGAATTCCGGGACTGGTTGCCCGTGATTTTGCAACAAGATGTTGCGGTGTTAACAGTTCATTTGCGTTCGCGCAAAGAAATGTCCAAAGCACCTGCCCATTTTGAATTAATTGATGACATTGTGGCGCTGCGTGATGCGATTGCGCCAAACACGTTGCTACAAATCAATGGCGATATCAAATCCCGCGCTGAGGGTGAAGCACTCGTGCAAGCGCATCCAGGAGTTGACGGGATTATGATTGGTCGAGGAATTTTTGAGAATCCTTATGCCTTTGAAAAAAGTCCGCGACAACACACCTTAGAAGAATCAATTGCGTTGTTAAAATTGCAATTAGACTTATTTGATGAGGTTAATGCAACCGTAACGCCAAAGCATTTTGAAGCCTTGAAGCGGTACTTTAAAATTTATTTGCGCGGCTTTGCCCATGCCTCAGCGTTGCGGCAAATGTTGATGGAAACCCATGCCACTGATGAAGTGCGTGCGGTTTTAGATCGGGAACTAGCTCGTGTGTATGCGGCCGTTGCGGCGGATCAGCATATTTATCGTGATAATGCAGCGGCTAGTGCCGAAATGGCCGCAGCAAATGCGGCCAAACTGGCTC
>USIU01000199.1 GCA_900554745.1 uncultured Leuconostoc sp. | reverse complement strand
CAAGGCAACCGCCTCATTTAAAAGTACTGTGACGTGTTCAAATTCTGACATTAAACCCTTCCTTTTCAACTAGAAGTCAAAATCAACTAGTCCTTCTGCAATCTCATCAAAGTTATCTGCCGTAGCGGATGTATAGTCTTGCCAACGCGCTGCTTGCCAGATTTCAAATGAGTCACCTGATCCGGTCACAATGACGTCTTTTTCCAACCCGGCATACTCACGCAAATTGGTTGGTAAAATGATACGCCCTTGTTTATCAATTTCAGCTTCCATGGCACCAGCCAAAACAAAGCGTTTAAATTGGCGCGCTTCTTTTTTCCCTAAAGGGAGTTCATTTAATTGTGTTTCTAATTTTTCCCAGATAGGCATTGGCATGGCGCGTAATGCATGTTCCATCCAACGCGTGACAACAAACTTGTCGCCTAACTGGTGACGAAATTTTGCCGGTATTATGAGTCGCCCTTTTGCATCGAGCGTATGTGAATATTCGCCCATGAACATAAGGACCACCCCCATTAAAAAATCTATACTATTAATTTACCACATTTACCCACTTCCCTCCACCTTATTCCCATTTTGTCACAATTTAGTAAATTTACGACACAAAAAAAGTACGACTATCCCTTGATAATCGTACTTTCTGTCAAAGTGGGGTTCAGTGGGAGATAAACCCAAAAACTGTCACAACCATGACCAGCATTGCCGCAAATAACCCACTCCATACCCAAAATCGGCGCCAAAACAACCAAAACGACCAGTGGTTGCGCAGCAGATACCATGATAATAAAATCCCAATGCCGCACCAGGCCATCAGTAACCAGGCCCACCAACTGACACCAAAACGATCGCCCATTGCAAAATGGAGACATAACCAAAGCGGGATCACCGCAATATCTAACAAGCTAAACTTAAATTGCCCCACATGAAATTTATGTTTAACCGTCAACGCAACCACTAATAGCATGAGTGCGCCAACCGACCAAAACCACCATTGCATATCACTACCTCTATGTTCCTCATCTTAAACCAGAATACCGAAACTCCCACCAAAAGGCAAGTCGCGGTCTTTTGTGAATTGCACCAGATAAAGAGATTATGTTAAACTAAATGGGAATAACTTTACGAGGTAGACTATGACTGACGAACAAACGCCGCAACCAACGAATGCTAAATTACAAGCTGAAATTGACGCGAAGCTCAACCAACACCGCATGCCAAAAATTGAACGTAAATCGCGGACACGCATTGAAAAAATGACTTTAGTCATGGCTTGGTTGATGATTATTTTGATGATTGGTGGGGTCTTTTACGCCTCAATCAACGCCTTAGGATGGTTATAATAGCCAACAAAAAAAAGCAGCGATCGCTGCTTTTTTTGTTGGCTGAGCTTATTCAACCGCTAATAAATAAGGATATAACGGCTGCTTACCGTCATGAATTTCAACTTCTAGGTCTTCATCGATCGCTAAGATAGCTGCTGCTAACTTATCAGCATCCTTTTGCTTCAGATCTTCGCCAAAAATAATGGTCACAATCTCAGAATCATCATCCAACATTTGGCGAACAGATTCTAACGCTGCTTCATAAACTTTCTTGGTCACTACTGAAATGTCGCCATCCAAAATACCCAACCAATCACCATCATGAATTTCAACACCGTCAAGTACTGTATCACGCACTGCCTGCGTAATTTGGGCAGATTTCACTTCAGCCATCGCAGCCGCCATTTCGGCCACGTTTGTGTCTAAATCAGCTTCTGGGTTATAGCCCATCATCGCCGTCAAACCTTGTTGAATTGTCCGCGTCTTGACCACTTGGGCCGGGATGTCAACTAAATCAACAGCTTGTTCAGCCGCCATAAAAATATTAGAGTTATTTGGCAAAATAACCGCTTGCTTTGCCCCACTAGCTTCAATTGCGGCCACAATATCGGATGTCGATGGGTTCATTGTTTGACCACCAGAAATGACCGTATGCACGCCTAAGCTCTTAAAGAGTTCCGCCACACCGTCACCAGCCGCAATCGTAATGACCGCGGTATCAGATACTGGTACGTTAGCTGCTGCCATTTTAGCCGCTTGGTTTTCTTCAGCA
>USIU01000198.1 GCA_900554745.1 uncultured Leuconostoc sp. | reverse complement strand
TTCCGCCGTGAAAGGGCAGCGTCTTAGCCACTTGACCAACGAGCCATGGTCAGTGTGTTTCATCACTGAAACAACTATATTATAGTACCAAGATTTTCACCCTTTGTCAACACTTTATTTCAATTTATCTTGTTCGTAAGTGTGCGTGGTTTCCAAATTCGGGAAACTTTGTTGGCGTAATGCTTCATACAAGACAATCGCCACGGTATTTGATAAGTTCAATGACCGAATATGTGTATCGTCTTGTGGAATACGAATCGCTTTATCGGGATTTTGACGCATAAAGACTTCTGGCAAGCCCGTCGTTTCTTTGCCAAAAAGGAAATAATGATCACCATCAGCGGCTGTGTAATCCGGCTGTGTGTAGTCATAGTTAGCGAACTTTGAAACTAAATAAAGATGATCTGTCTCACTTAACGTGTCTAAAAAGTCTGGTAGACTATCATGTTTAACTAATTGGACATGTTCCCAATAGTCTAATCCAGCACGCTTAACATGCTTATCATCTAATTCAAAACCTAACGGTTCAATGAGATGTAATACCGCATCTGTTCCCGCAGTTGTTCTGGCAATATTGCCCGTGTTGGCCGGCATCACCGGCTCAAATAATACAATATGATTTGTCATTGACTTACTTCTTCCGTTCCTTCTTTAAATAAAGCAGAGTTACTCCGCCACCATGTATAAATTCGTGTCACAATAACTTTGAGGACTGCATAGGTTGGGACACCTAGAATCACACCCAAAACCCCAAAAATATGCGCACCACTTAACAATACCACAATGACGGTCACTGGATGAATTGCTAAGGCATCGCCTAAAATTTTAGGGGCGATAACATGCCCTTCGATTGGCTGTTCAATCACGAGCACAACGATGGCCAAAATCAGTAGTTTAGGCCCACCAGCAATCAGTGCAACAATGAAAACGGGTACTTGTGCTAAAATCGAACCCACATAAGGAATCATATTAAAGAAACCAGCCATCATCGCCAACAAAAGCCCATAAGGCAAGCCGATAATCGTATAGCCAATCCCGAACATAATCATCACTGCCAAACCAACACCCAATTGGCCGCGAATGTATTTGGCAATTTGCTTACTGATATCCGTTAATAGTTCTCGTAATGAATGCTGTGCTTTAGGGGGAAACTTTTCAGCGACAAAACCTGAAAACTTATGCCCATCAAGTAGCATGTAGTACAAAATAAATGGTGTCGATACCGCGGTAATGCCAACTGATGTCAGGGTAGATGCCAATGAACTAATCCCCGCCACGCCGGTGGTCAAATATTTTTTACTCCATTCAATCACATTTTGATTAATGCCCGTATTCGTATTATTGAGAAATTCCCGAACGGGTTTAAATTGACTGGATTTAAACGTTTCATTAATAAAGGTCTGACTCGTATGCCAATAGTTTGGCCAATTATCAATGAACGTCATCACTTGGAAACGCATCACGATGACTAAAATCGCCACCAAACCAGCCGCTAACCCAATAATGGTAATCAAAATCAACCCAATGGCGAGTTCTCTTGGAATATGCGTGTAGCGCGTCAGTAATTTAACCAGCGGGCTGAGTAGATAGTACAAGACACCCGCGATTAAAATTGGTGCCCCCACCGCAGTAAATAGCGCACGGATTGGCTCCAAAATAAAACGTACTTGCCAACTCAAAAATATAATCAGTAGCATTAGCAGGATCACTAATAACCCATTCAATAAATTATTGCCCGACAGCCAGCGCCGATACCATGATTGCTCTCTCATTCTAGCTCTTTACCTCCAATCTAGTGCGCCTGTTTGGTCACAGTGCCGTTCATGTCACATCACGACAAATTATCATTACTACAATAGTACCATATTTAAATGACGCATTTAGGCGCAAAATTCCGCCACTGGTGACAGCTCACCATCGCCAGTGACAGCTAAATTATGATAATATTAAGATAACTCAATTTTTGATAGAAAGAACGTTTATGACAACCACAGCAACTGCCCATACCAACATTGCCCTCATCAAATATTGGGGAAAAAAAGATCCGATTTTAAATCTACCAACCACGAGCTCGATTTCACTAACGCTCAATGAATTTTATACACGCACA
>USIU01000197.1 GCA_900554745.1 uncultured Leuconostoc sp. | reverse complement strand
CAACTTTGGCTTAATCCCACTCAAAATATTGGTTACTTGACGTGGGATAAACTTTTCGATGTGTTGGTAAGGACCATAGTTGTTTGATGTATTAGAAATCGTAGCTTGCAAGCCAAATGAACGCACCCAAGCACGGACTAACAAATCAGACCCCGCCTTTGTTGACGAATAAGGACTTGAAGGCCGGTATTGTGATTCTGGTGTAAACTTTTCACCAGCGCCTTCGCCATGCCCTGGCAAGTCTTCCCGCAATGGCAAATCCCCATACACTTCATCCGTTGAAACATGGTGGAAACGCTTGTTGTACTTCCGGGCTGCTTCAATCAACGTGTAAGTCCCGATAATGTTCGTTTGTACAAACGGTGATGGATCTTTAAGAGAGTTGTCGTTGTGTGATTCAGCGGCATAATGAATCACAGCATCTGTTTCCGCGACCAATTGATCCACCAATGGCGCATCGGCGATGTCACCCACCACCAACTTCACGCGGTCTTCTGGCAAACCAGCCAAGTTTTCTTTATTGCCGGCATACGTCAACTTATCCAACACGGTGACAAACACATCTGGGTGTTCTTCAACAATGTAACGGACAAAGTTTGCCCCAATAAAACCGGCCCCACCGGTTACCAAAATATTTTTATAGTCAGTCATGTTTCTCTCCAATTATAATTGTTCCGGTTGTAACGCCACCACGTCTTTCAGTAGTGGATGGTTTTTGTCGGCTTCACTCACTTCAGCATTGGCAACGTCCGCCCATTCAATCCCTAAGGTTGGGTCGGCATAGTTCACAAAAGCGTACTTTGGCTTTAATTCTAAAGCCCAGTAATCATTGACCAAATATGAATACGACACCGTTTCACTCAAAACTTGGAACCCATTAGCCACGCCACGTGGCACAAAGATTCCCTTGCTGGCATCAATTTCCGTTTGATACACATGACCAAAAGAATCACCGGCACGTAAATCAACCCAAGCGCCCAAGACCTTACCGTTATCCGCCACCGAGATATATTTATCCCAAGGTTCTGCATGCAAACCACGCAAAACACCTTGGCGTGAGAACGACACATTATTTTGTAACTTGCCTTCGGCAAAAAAAGATGCTGGAAAGCCTAAGGGGACCATCTTTTCCTTTTGGAAGTTTTCTTTAAACCACCCACGGTTGTCGCCGTGCACCGGAATGTCAAATTCGATCATACCAGGAATTGCGGCCACTTGACGGGCTGCTAATGGCTTTTCAAAAAATTCAGCTGTCATGTTGTCTCCTTTACTTTAAACGCGCTTGTTCGTCGGCCACCAGCCGCAACAAGTATTGCCCGTAATCGTTTTTCTTAAGTGGTTGCGCTAAGGCTTCAAGCTGGTCAAGGCCGATGTAACCCATCCGATAAGCAATTTCTTCTAGTGAGGCCACTTTAAGATTTTGTTGCTTTTGAATTGTGGCAATAAAGGATGACGCTTCCAGCAAAGATTCATGCGTGCCCGTATCTAGCCAAGCAAAGCCTCGGCCCATGACTTGGACATCCAAATCCCCACGGTCTAAGTAAGCTTGATTAATATCAGAAATTTCAATTTCCCCTCGTGCTGAAGGCTTGACGTTAGCGGCAATGTCGACGACATCATTGTCGTAGAAATACAACCCCGTCACGGCATAATTTGACTTGGGGTGTGCTGGCTTTTCAACGATTGACAACGCCTTGCCGTCGTCATCAAATTCAACAACCCCAAAGCGTTCGGGATCATGGACTTGATACCCAAAGACGGTGGCTCCAGTTGTTTTTTGCGCCGCAGCTTGGAGTTTTTCCGACAAACCAGCGCCGTAGAAAATGTTATCGCCTAAGACCAACGCCACCGTGTCATCACCAATGAAATCAGCACCAACAATAAAGGCATCCGCCAACCCACGGGGTTCTTCTTGAATCGCGTAGTCAATGTTCAAGCCTAGGTCATGCCCGTCACCAAAAAGGGCTTCAAATTGGCCGACATATTCAGGCGTTGAGATCAATAAAATGTCTTTAATCCCCGCCAACATCAGGACTGACAAGGGATAATAAATCATTGGTTTGTCATAAATGGGCACCAATTGCTTACTAGTCGCTTTGGTAATGGGATAGAGGCGTGTGCCGCTACCACCA
>USIU01000196.1 GCA_900554745.1 uncultured Leuconostoc sp. | reverse complement strand
TTTGATGGTCAGCAATTAGTAAACCTAAATGGTTTGGCACCGCATCATCGTGCTCAGCGGGGCATGGCGCGTACGTTCCAAAATATTCGGCTATTTACCAGTCGGACAGTTTTGGAAAACGTTTTGATTGCCATGACGACAGCTAGTCCAGCCCAAATTATTGGGGCTTTGTTCCGGACACCCAAATTCTATCAAACAGAAGCTGACAAAAAACAACGCGCACTGGCGCTACTTGCGATGTTTGAGATGACTAACGTTGCAGATGAACTGGCCTGTAATTTACCTTATGGGCAACAACGCCGACTAGAAATTGTTCGTGCTTTGGCAACTGAACCGAAGATTTTGTTTTTAGATGAACCAGCGGCGGGGATGAATCCGCAAGAAACGCAGGTCTTAACTGAATTAATTCAACAAGTACAGTCACAGTTTAACATGACCATTATTTTGATTGAGCATGATATGAATCTTGTGATGGCCATTAGTCAGCGCGTTTACGTGTTAGAGTATGGCAAAATTTTGGCGAGCGGGACACCAAGCGAGATACAACAACATCCGGCAGTGATTAAAGCCTATTTAGGGGAGGAATGATAATGGCTGAGCAAATCTTGCAAGTCACTGATCTGAGTATTTATTATGGGGCAATTAAAGCTGTGCAGCAGGTTAACTTTGTCGTCAATCGTGGTGAAATCGTGACCTTAATTGGGGCAAACGGTGCGGGTAAAAGTACGATTTTGCGTGGCATTTCGGGTTTAGAAAAACCAGTGGCTGGGCATATGACATTTAATCACCAAGATTTAAGCAATCTGTCTTCTGAAAGACGTGTGCGGCAGGGGATTGTGCAAGTGCCTGAAGGGCGGCATGTTTTTCCAGGAATGAGCGTATTAGAAAATTTGCGTTTGGGTGCCTATACCGTGCATAACAAACAGCAGCTAAAGGCAACATTGGCCTATGTTTTTGATTTGTTTCCAATTTTGGCGGAGCGAAAGACGCAAGATGCGGCGACCCTGTCTGGTGGCGAGCAGCAAATGTTAGCGATTGGTCGCGCTTTAATGGCCCAACCCAAGATGATTTTATTAGACGAACCATCGATGGGATTAGCGCCCCTTTTTATTCAGAAAATCTTTGACATTATTCAGCAAATCCGAGAAAGCGGGGTCACGGTGTTAGTGATTGAACAAAATGCCAATCAAGCCCTTAAAATTGCTGATCGCGGCTATGTTTTGGAAAGTGGCCAAGTGACTGCAACTGGCACGGGAGCAGAATTATTGGCTTCAAGTGCGGTAAGAGCAGCCTATTTAGGGGAATAACGATAAAAAAGCAATCTAAGTTAATCTTAGATTGCTTTTTGGGTCTTATTTATGACCATAGGTGAGCTTATAGCGATTGTTTTGATTGGGTAACCACTTGAATTTGAAAAGCATATGCGATTTTGTCCCCCAAATATCAAGTAAGGCAGCAATCGCAATGAGGACGGGCGTTTGGGACTCAAAGGTAATGTTCAGTTGGTTATAGATACCGTCAGAGCGAATTTCGGGTTTGACACTGAGTAATTTTTTGGTATTGTGGGTAATGAGGTAACGACCAACCATAAAGTTGCCCGAAATCAACCAGCCAAGATGTCGCACATACACAATATCGCCTAAATGACCGAAAGTCAGGCTGATTGAACCGACGGTATGATTACGATATTTGAGGATGAAGCGTGGTAAAATACCATACGAGGTTTGCTCAATGCGCACTAAAACATTGCCGCACATATCTTGCACTTGTAATTCGTCGTGTTTTTTGCCAGATTGTCCGGACACGATATATTTGGCCTGAAAATCATCATCAAAGACGATATTCACGCCATCTGCAATGCTATATCGTTGTCGAAAATAGTACCTTAACATGATGACCTCTTTGACCTTATTTTAACATGAAAGTAGAGAAAATATGCCACTTGCACATACATCTTGGGCGTTACCGATTAAAACAAAATTGACGCCAGAACAGATAACAGCGATTCACCAATTTTTAGCAACCGTGTATCAAACCCAAACGGTTTATCCACCAAAAGACAAGGTTTTTGCGGCATTGATGGCAACGCCTTTACCACAAACAAAAGTTGTGATAATGGGACAAGATCCTTAT
>USIU01000195.1 GCA_900554745.1 uncultured Leuconostoc sp. | reverse complement strand
TGAAGGCTACATTCGGATCAGCTATGCGGCAAGTATGGACATGTTGGTTGACGCGATGTCGCGTCTGAAAAGCTTTGCCACATCGGCACGTGCAACTGCCGTTTAAAGGTGTAAAAATTTGTTTTTTTTTGCTGGCTATCATGGTAGAATTAAATGATTAACTCAGCTGTTTTGTCAGTTTTATGGCAAAGCAGCTGTGTTAATTTTGCATGAACTACCAAAATGGAGGAAACGTATTCGGGCAATCAATGACGACGTGAATGAGTCAGACCATGGAGTTGAATAAACGTGAGGGTTAAAGAATATTCCCTGAATACTTTGGAAATATGCCAGCAGTATACATGCGCCAAGCGCAAGCAGATGATTTGCAAGAAATTACAGCAATCATCGACAGTGGACGAGAGTATTTGAAGCAACAAGGCCTTAATCAATGGCAAATGGGTTATCCCAATCAAGAGACGATTGCCACTGATTTAGCCTTAAAACAAGGTTATGTGTTAGTTGTGGATGACACCGTCGCCGGCTATGCGGCAGTTATTGTCGGAGAAGACCCAGTTTATGGGGTGATTGAAGCTGGTCAATGGTTAAACGATGATAAGCATTATGTGGCGTTACATCGATTTGCCATGTCAAATCAATTCCGTGGTCAAAAACTTGCCCAACGTTTTATGACAGCTATCCTGTCGTACTTTTATGCACAAAATCAACGTGATTTTAGAATTGATACCCATCCCGAAAACCTTGCCATGCAAGCCGTAATTACTGGGAATGGTTTTGAAAAACGTGGCAATGTCCACATCCATGAAGGCGCCGATCGCAATGTCCGTTGGGCTTACCAACTCATGTTATAAGCTCATTCTATTTACTTATTTTAAGTTAGTTGTTATGATGGAATTATCACAAAGTGATAATTTAGGGGAAAGGTAATAGCGTGGTTTAGCCAGGCTATTAAATGAGCAAATAGTCAATGTCATTTACGGATTTACAAGCACAACGTCGTTCAATTTATGCGTTAGGACGACACGTGACGCAAACACCTGAAGCTTTATATGATTTGGTGAAGACAGCCGTTAAGCAGTCACCAACAGCGTTTAATAACCAATCAGTTCGTGCGGTTGTGTTAACAGGTGACGCTCATGAAAAATTGTGGGATTTAACGGCGCAACGGTTACAACAGGAAGTGCCAGATGAAGCAGCGTATCAGCAAACGTTAGCCAAAATTAACCATGCTTTTAAGGCAGGTTTTGGCACCGTATTGTTTTATACGGATACTGACGTGGTGAAAATGTATGAAGAACAAGTCCCACTCTATGCTGAAAACTTCTATGATTGGTCTGAACAAGGGCATGGCATGGCGGAATATGCGACATGGCTTGCTTTGACGGAAGCTGGTTTAGGCGCTACCTTGCAACATTATAATCCACTGATTGATGCCGAGGTTGCCGCAGCCTTTGATATTCCTGACAACTGGCGGTTACGCGCCCAGATGCCATTTGGCTCAATTGAAGCAGCTGCTAGTGAAAAAGACGTCATTAGTGATGCGGAACGTTTCAAATTTTTTAACTAAATAGGACATAAAAAAAGCAAGTTCATCGTGTTTCAGATGACTTGCTTTTTTGTTGGGTAAATTTAGCCTTGATGGCTGCAATTTTTTCAGCCTTGGTCAATTGCGTTTGCTGGCTTGATTGGTACTTGGCGTTTGCCTGTTGTTGCTTAAAATCAATTTGATAACGTCCCATATTTTCCATCCTTTTTTGTCTTTAATAGTATACCTTATTTTAGCGGCGAAATATAGGACAGTGGCCTTCTTGCCGGGTCGTGGTAAAATGAGAAGCATAAGCAACATAAAGGAGTCAACATGGTAAACTTGGCAGATGTCGCACATCGTGCGCATGTTTCTAAAATGACAGTAAGTCGGGTGATCAATCACCCGGAGAAAGTTTCAAAAGAAGTGCGAGACGCTGTCCGCACTGCAATTGAAGCCGTTGGCTATCAACCGAATCGTATGGCCCAAGCGTTGGTTACGAACCGACATTATGTGATTGAATTTTTGGTTTTGGAAGATGTCGTGACGGTCGAACCAAACTACGCGCTTTTACTGCTGCAATTGGCTGATCTGTTAAATAAAAAAGGCTA
>USIU01000194.1 GCA_900554745.1 uncultured Leuconostoc sp. | reverse complement strand
CGGACAATCCCTGTCGCTGCACGTCGCAAACCATAAGGGTCATTTGACCCTGATGGGACAAGATCAGCGGCAAAGAATGTCACTAGCGTATCTAATTTATCAGCAATTGCTAAGACAGCGCCAATGTCAGATTGTGCGACTTCACCAGTAGCAGACGTTGGCATGTAATGTTCGCGCACAGCTGTCGCAACTGCCGCGTTTTCCCCGAACAACTGCGCATAGTGTTCACCCATCACGCCTTGCAATTCGTCAAATTCGCCGACCATCCCAGTCATCAAATCAAACTTATAAATGTCCGCTGCACGCGCCAAATCAGCCTTTTGAGCGGCATCAAAGCCTAATTGGTCTGCTAATTCAGCTGCCAGCAGGCCGACACGTTGCATATGTTCATAAACTGTCCCAATTTTTTCATGGAATACCAATTTTTCAACTTTTGCCATGTAATCAGCAATGGTCTTTTGTTGGTCTTCATGATAGAAAAATTCAGCATCTTCCAAACGGGCTACCAATACTTTTTCATTACCAGCAATCACGTTATCTAGATGTTCGGCATTCCCATTACGCACGGATAAGAAGTGTGGCAAGAGGTGCCCTGATTGGTCGGTCACATAGAAGAAACGTTGATGTTCACGCATTGACGTCATCAAGACTTCATCGGGTACGGCCAAATATTTCTCATCAAAGCCACCGGCAAAAGCTGTTGGCCATTCAACAATGTTATTGACTTCTTCCAACAAATCTTGTGACTTATCAGAATCAAGCGCCAATACCCAACCATTTTCTTGGGCAATCGCTGTTAATTGGTCGCTGATGGTTGCCCGACGTTCATCGGCATCCACCAACACATGCGCAGCACGCAAGGTTTCAACATAGTCAGCAGCAGTCGGAATTGTTACCTGTTCATTTGACAAGAACCGGTGACCACGGGTCATGCGATCTGTTTGAACATCTAAAATGCTGAAATCCAACACCTGGTCATCTAAGAGCGCAACTAACCAACGAATTGGTCGTACATACAAAAAGGCGTTATTTGCCCACTTCATGTAGGTTGAGAACTTCATTTGCGCCACAACTTCATCGCCCATTTGCGCTAAAATTTCAGCCGCTGGCACCCCAGGTGTTGTTTTGGTTAACCAAACGTACCCATCACGTTCTTCAAAGTCCTCTGGCGTTGCCCCTTGTCCGCGGGCAAATCCTTGCGCGGCCTTTGTCCAATTGCCTTGTTCATCTTTTGCCCGATCAATTGAAGGGCCACGCTTCTCTTCTGACAATGTTTCTGATTCGGCGGCCACATCTAGTAGTTGTACCGCTAAACGCCGTGGCGTTGAGTAGGCTTTAATTTCGCCAACAGCCAAACGATGTTCGGCTAAAAATGCTGCTGTTCGTGTCACTAATTGCGCTTCTGATGGGGTGACCAAATGCGCCGGCACTTCTTCCAATCCAATTTCTAGTAAAAATGTTGACATTCTGATTTCTCCAAATTAAATTTATAAACCGCATCATCTGACGTCTGGACGTCAAATCTGTCACACGCCGTTAAACTGTTTCATTCGCTGTATATTTGCCATTTTCACCAAGATACTTGTCTCGCAAGGCTTCATCTTTCAATAATGGGAAACCTAACTTGGCGCGTTCTTCAATGAAGACTTTTGACACTTGGCGTGCCATCGTCCGAATCCGGTGTAGATAACCGGCACGTTCCGTCACAGAGACTGTGCCACGGGCATCCAACAGGTTAAAGGTATGTGATGACTTCAAAATATAGTCATAAGCTGGATGCACCAAGCCAAGCCCCAACAAGCGTGTCGCTTCGGCTTCGTATTCATCAAAATGACGCAACAACATGTCTTGATCAGATGCATCAAAAGCATAAGTTGAATGTTCAAATTCTGGTTCTTTGAAAATATCGCCATACAAGACACCATTGCCCCATTCCAAATCATAAACCGTTGGGACATCTTGAATATATGAGGCCAAACGTTCCAAACCATAAGTCACTTCGGCTGTCACAGAATCGACTTCAATTCCGCCGACTTGTTGGAAATACGTAAACTGGGTCACTTCCATGCCATCTAGCCAAACTTCCCAGCCAATTCCGGCCGCTCCCATTGAAGGGTTTTCCCAGTTATCTTCAACGAAGCGAA
>USIU01000193.1 GCA_900554745.1 uncultured Leuconostoc sp. | reverse complement strand
CACGGCTTTGGCCGGCCACAAAAATGGAGAATGACTGTATTTTTCATCACCCACTGCATATCCACTTCGCCAAAACTCTTAGCATAATGCACAATGTTGTCACGCGTATCATAGTTCCAAACTTCCTCTGGAATTGGCAAAATATCTGCCCCGTATAGATAATTTAAGATATCTTGATCGGGTAAAATCAGTTCCCGACCGCGCGATGCAATGACATCAAAAATATCTTGCAACCGCACCCGTTGGCGCATTTTATCCAAATCCATCAACATCACACCGGAATTAAAATAGGCTTGGCGCGTACCGAGACGCACGTGGTTGATGGTTTGCGTAATGCCTGTCAAGCCCATGTGACTTGATGCTGCCAGCATATGACCGGCCAGTGGCATCTCAAATAATGGCTTAATTGGGTTAATCACCAAAATATCGGGGTCTAAATAAATCACCCGATGCAAAGAATCCGGTAAATAATCGCCACATAACAGTCGGAAGTACATTTCGGGCGGATATTGTTTGAATTTAGCCGTTGGGGCATCGGCCCATGACGCATGTGGCACCTTGATGACATGTAAGCTAAATCCCAGTTGTTCAACAAAAGTTGCCAGCTCCTGCAATACCGGTGGCGTCATTTTGGCATGCAATAGCCAAACGTCAAAGTGTTGTCCTGGGTTGGTTTGCTTAATTGAAAATAGCAACACTTTTAACGGTCGCACATAGTTTTCATCAATCGTGACGAGCAGGTCGATGGTGTCTTGCGTTGTTAGTGTTTCACTCATTCTTTCATCTCTCATAACTTCTATTATACACATCCGTGCCAGCCTCTTCATGCTGATCCGGCAATTATAGTATAATAGAGCGTATTGGAGCGTAATCATGAATAAAATTTTAAAAGACCAATTTCTTATTGACAACCTTTCTGATGATCAACAACATGTCATTGCCGACATGAACACTTACATTGCACAACACCTAGCTGCCAAAGACCATGCCGTAGCGGTTATCCAAGGCGCTGCTGGGACCGGCAAATCCGTGGTACTAATGCAACTCGTCAAACAATACATGACGGACAAACGGTTTAAAACCGCCCTTGTTGTCAACCACCCTGAGCTATACAAGGCGTACCAAGATATGGCCAAAGCATTCCCTGGCTTGAATCCCAAAGCCATCCGCCGACCTACGGCGCTGATCAACGACGCTCAGAAAAATCATCGCCAATATGATGTGATTTTTGTCGATGAAGCGCATCTCCTCTACTCAAAATCTGAACCATATGCACACTACCGCGGCAACAATCAGTTAACGGATCTGATGAACCTTGCCAAAGTTGTTGTCGTTGTTTACGATTTCAATCAAGTCTTCCAATCTAAAATGTATTGGTCACAAGACTTACTACGCAAAACGATCGGTCAGCATCCTTATCGCCAATTTGATCTAGATTTCCAGTATCGCATGGTGGCTAGCCCGGCACAAGTGGACTGGATGGATCGCCTGACGGCCCAACAGCCACTAACCCCTTTCCCAAATGACAGTCCGTTTGAATTTGAAGTGTTTGCCACGGCCGGTGAACTTTATGAAAAAATCAAAGCGCAAAACCAAGCTGTTGGCCTGAGCCGGGTCGTGGCCACTTCAGGTTTCCCGCGTATTGACGGCCGTCACAATGTTGAAATGGACACCTTTTCCTTGCCTTGGGATGAATGGGACCCGCAGCGCACACACTGGGCCAAGCGGGAATCATCCATTACCCAAGTCGGCACAATCTATACCTTGCAAGGCTTTGATTTGAACTATGTCGCCATGATTATTGGGCCATCTTTTGGTTATGATCCCAAAACCGATCAAATGACGATTATCCCAGAAAAATATTCCCACAAGGAAATTTTTAAAAAGCGCCAAGACATGCAATTTACCCCTGAACAGTATCAAGATTTCGTTGCCAATGTCTTAAACGTCCTAATCAAACGCGGTAAGTACGGTCTTTACCTCACCGCTTATGATGATGCGTTACGTCAGCGTTTGTTGGCACTGCAAGCCAAATAAAAGCACGCCGAGTGACGGCGTGCTTTTTAATGACTTTTAACACAACAAAAAAGCTACCTCTAAACGAGGTAGCTTTTTAAGATGCCGTCGGTGGGAGTCGAACCCACACGGTGTTGCCA
>USIU01000192.1 GCA_900554745.1 uncultured Leuconostoc sp. | reverse complement strand
CACTAGCTTTCATGCTATTGACTTCCAGGGCTGGGCCAAACAAAAATGGCTCGTGATCAGCGAAAATAACCAAGGCTAGGACCCGTTCCATGGGGTCGGATTCAAAACCGGAAAGATAGGCAACGGAATGGAAATTGGTTAGGATAGCACCATCTAATTGTTGATCCGTGAGCCATTGTATTAGTGTCGTGAGTTTTTGATTAGTCATTTATCGCTCCTTTGTTAAAATGTATTATTTCCATTTTAACACTTTCACAAAAAAGTGTCTTTTCTTGTAACAAACAGAAACAATGATGAAAACTTGACGACATGGTCTTGTAAGCGTTTGCAATTTGTCTATTTTTTGCTATAATATAAAAAGGTATATGAAGATGTAAACGGTTTCTTATAGATAAAAGTAAAAGAAGGTTAACTTATGCAAAAAAAGAGTTCAGCAACAATTTATGATGTGGCTAACCGTGTCGGGGTGTCGCTTGCCACTGTGTCACGTGTTGTCAATGGAAACAGTAATGTCCGTGATTCCACAAAACGTAAGGTACTGGACGCAATTGAGGAGCTTGGTTATCATCCCAATGCTGTTGCGCGTGGGTTGGCTTCAAAGAAAACAACGACCATCGGCGTTGTCATGCCCGATGTGACGGATATGTATTATGCCGAATTGGCACGTGGTATTGATGACGTGGCCAATATGTATCACTACGATGTCTTGCTGACTAATACGGATGAAGATCCAGTTCGAGAAACAATGGCCGTCAACAATTTGTCAAGCAAACAGGTCGATGGCATTATTTTCATGGGCAATGAATTGGATCGGGAAGTCTTAAACACCATTGCCGCTGCCGATGCGCCAGTGGTGTTGGCCGGTTCTGTGGACGGTGAGGGTAAGTTGCCCAGCGTCAACATTAACTACGTGAAGGCGATTCAAGAGGCAACAGAGACGGTGATTAATCATGGTCATCGGCGGGTCGCCTTGGTGACAGGCCCAATGTCACACGCTATCAATCGCTTGCATCGTTTAGTGGGCTATCAAGCCGGTCTAGAGGCTGCGGGCATTGAATTTGATGAAGAATTGCTCTTTACGGCCCATCAAGATTATGCAGCTGGGATGCAAATTGCGGAAAAAGTTTTGCAAGCAGGGGCAAATGCGGTCATCGCTTATGATGATGAAGTGGCCTTGGGCATTATGAACTATGTCCAAGAACACGGGCAACGCGTGCCGGAAGACTTTGAAATTATCACATCTAACGATACCAAGTTTGCCATTGTGACCCGTCCAGAATTAACGTCAATCGGGCAGCCTAAGTATGACATCGGTGCGGTGGCCATGCGGATGTTAACCAAGTTGATGAATAACGAAATTATTGACGATACGCAGGTGCAATTGCCGCATACATTAGAACGTCGCGGGACAACCTTGGATTGATTTCTCATTTTAAAGAAATATAATAGTAACAATTGACATTTAAACGTTAAAAAAGTAAACTAGTGAGAGTAGTTTGCTTTTTATTTTGCAGTCATGCTTGAAAGGGTTCGTTCCAAATGAGAAAAAGACGTTACATCACAGGATTTGACGGCCTGCGTGCCATTGCCGTTATTGGTGTTATTGCCTTTCATCTTTTACCAACCCATATTGTTGGGGGTTGGTTGGGCGTCCCACTTTTTTTTGTGTTATCCGGTGATTTAATCACGGATCTCTTGATACAAGAATTTGATCGGCATGATAAAATCGCACCGTGGCAATTCTATGCGCGACGACTGAAACGCCTTTACCCAGCGCTACTTGTTTTATTGTTAATCACAATTACTATTATTTTCTTATTTGACCGGCAATTGATTTATAATTTACGCTATGTTGTCTTGACCAATTTGTTGTATGTGTATAATTTTTGGGCCATTGGCCACGGGGAATCGTATTTCCAACAATTTGGTGGGGCGTCGCCGTTTACGCATCTGTGGTCCCTGTCAATTGAAGGACAGTTTTATCTCATTTGGCCGTTTGTCTTGTGGGGAATTTTAAAACTACGCTTGAAACGCCAATATGTGGCGCTGGGCTTGTTGGGACTGTCAGTTGTGAGTGCGGTGTTAATGGCGGTGCTGTATGATCCTAGTAACATTAACCGGAGTTACTATGGTGCTGATACGCGGCTCTTTGCTATCTTACTTGGGTCAGCGTTAGCTTTTATTTGGCC
>USIU01000191.1 GCA_900554745.1 uncultured Leuconostoc sp. | reverse complement strand
CTCAACATCCGACCAGGAATAAAGACAGTATCCAACCCCGCCACCATATCCTCGTGACTGGCACCAGCCAATGCCGTCATGATTAATGCGGCTAAAGCATTGGATTCATTAAAATCACCGGGTAAATTCAAGCGATACGTCCCACTCATCGCCGCCAAATCACTATCAGCCACCGTGAAACGACTCTCATGAATGGCGCTTTCTAATGACTGGTAAGTATACGTGCCGCCTTGACCAGTTTGGCTATAAGTATAGACGTGATCATGGTGCATTTTAGCGTGTGCCAACACCGTTGCTAACTGATCGCTTTCCGCATTCACAACCACCTGTTCGGCATGATCCAGCAACATCATTTTATGCGCTAAATAGTCCTCAAAACTCGGATGTTCATTTGGCCCAATGTGGTCTGGTGAAATATTCAAAAAAGCCCCAACTTGAAATGCTAGGCCATAGACACGTCGCTTGAGATAAGCTTGCGAACTGACTTCCATCACAAGATGCGTCATGCCATTGTCCACGGCACGGCGCATATCTTTGAACAATTCATAAGATTCCGGCGTCGTCAAATCGGACTTTTTCTTGTCAGCTGGTTGATTCCCAGTGATACGATCCACTGTTGAAAACAAAGCCGTCTGTTGGTTGGTCATGTGCTGTAAGATTTGGAAGGCCATATACGCCGCGGTGGTTTTTCCCTTTGTGCCCGTAAAGGCGCCAATCCACAAATCATTTTGCGGATAATCAAAAAAGGCCATTGATAAGACTGACAAAGCCTTTTGGACATCCGTGACTTGCCATTGCGGCAAATCAACCGGTAGCAACTCTTCCGTGACTAAACCGGTCACGCCGGTGGCTTGCGCCAAATAGTCCACCCGAAAAGCGCCCTTGACGACAAACAATGTCCGGTCTTTGACCTGACGAGTATCATAATGTAAAAAATCAAATGTTTGATCGCTATCCGGCTGAGCGACTAACAAATGATGGGCAGTGAGTAATTGTTCAATTGTTTTACTTGTGAGTTCCATAGGTTTTATTATACAAAAAAAGTTGCACCCAGAACAGGCACAACGTTTTTTTAATTATTTCACAAGGACTTTTCGTAACGCAATTGGGGCAAAAATTGTCGTGACTAGGATAATAATTGCCAATTCGGAATAAGTGTCCTTCCCAATGACTTGGGCTTGTAAACCAATATTGGCCACAATTAAGGCCATTTCGCCTCGTGAGACCATCCCCAAACCAATGACATTGGCATCGTGATAGCTCATCCCAGTCATTTTGGCGCCTAAACCAGAACCGACCCACTTCGTCAAAATCGCAGCGAGTGACATCACCAGTAGCAACCCCCACTTATCACCGAACCCATCAAACGAAATTTTCAAGCCGATACTTGCAAAAAAGATGGGAATAAATAACCCATACCCAATTGACACCATCTCAGACATCATCTTGTGCGCTTGTGGTAAGTTAGCGATCGCCACGCCAATAAAGAATGAGCCGACTACGGCAGAAATACCGGCAAATTCCGCGACCGTCCCAGCACCCAAGGCGAGCAACATCCCGACTAACCCACTCATCGCTGGCAAACTCATTGCCGTGGCCACCCGCACAAACGTTGGCAAGACATAGCGACTGACAACATACAAACCAACAAAGAAGCCCACGGCGAGCAGACCTTGAAGCCAAAGCGGTTGTTGCTTGTCAGTTTGACTACTGAAAATGGCAATAAAGCCCGATAAACTCGCCACTGCTAAAATATCATCCGCCACCGCTGCGCCAAGAATGGTCACGCCGGCTCTTGTTTTAAGTTGGTGATATTCATTCAAAACTTCAGCCGTAATGGAAACTGAGGTTGCGGCAAACACGACACCCCAGAACAACGCCTGTTTCGTATCAAAATGATACACTTGTGCGAGGAAGTAAAAAACAACCATCGGGAAGATGGCGCCTAACACGGCCACCATCAATGAGGGCTTAATGTTAGCCTTTAACTGTTTAATATCTGTTTCCAGCCCGACAATAAACATCAAAATCATGACCCCGATTTCAGCCATAAATTCAATGCTATGCGAAATCTGAACGAGGTTCAATAAACTTGGTCCTAGAATAACACCCGCCAAAAGTTGCCCAACAACAATTGGCATGCCAATCCGTTGCGCCCCTAAGCCCATCAAAATGGCAGCGGCTAACATTAAAAATAAATCTAAATAAAATGTCATAT
>USIU01000190.1 GCA_900554745.1 uncultured Leuconostoc sp. | reverse complement strand
ACTGATGAAATTCAAAAATTCATATTAGATGACATGGTAGACCCGATGGAAAATATTATTTTATTTCTTAAAAAGTTAAAAGATGACATATTTTTGGAGCAAAAATCAATTAGAGACAAATTAAGTGCATAAGCGCTTTTTATTTTGCAGTAGATTTCAATTACATATCAATTCACTTTGTAAAGACGAGAGGTAACATTACGAAGTTTGGACTTAGAACACCGTCACTTAAAAAGTTTCAAAGCTAGAACAACTGGTCGTATTAAGCGCGAGGTTAAGTCAGCTATGAATCCTTTGTATGGTAAGAAGGGTATGGATTGGATTAACAATCCAAAGAAGGCAGCTTATAATAAGGTCTACAAAAAGACTAGCTTTTCTATCTTTGATTTATTTAAATAAATCCTTTGAAGCTCAGCCCTAAATGGTTGGGCTTTTTATATTGCGTTAATTACCAGAGAGGAGTTGATATGCGACTACATAGGTGTACAGAGATAGGCTGTCGAGAATTGATTGAGTATAGTTGATCATATTGTGAATAACATTACGACACACGCATGAATAAATATATGAAAGCTAAGCAAGTGACCTTTGATCAAAAGGCGCGAACATTGCGCTGGCACTGTGAGTTGTCGCAGTCAAACAAGCGTACGACAGTACAAGACGGCAAGGACTTCATGACGGTTTTTATACAAGCAAACAGTGAAGCAAGCTTACTGACTACGTTAAGCAGCGTGATGGCTATGTTGATGTCATTGATAATCAGTTGTGGGATAAGCGTTATAAAATTTCATTATCTCCTATGTACGCCCAAACGGGCTTTTTTTAGTCGTGGAACTTCTTTAATCCGGCTAGATATAATGAACCACCAACGATGGCGACAATGCCGCCAATCCATCCCATGAAAGGGATAAGGGCAATGGCACCGCCAACAATCAGTAGGACACTTGGTGCTTTTGTGAGGATTGGTGTCTTGTTGAATTGTACTAAACCAACAATACCGAGCACAAAAATGGCGACCTTCAAAGCTAAAAATAGCGCAATCATAACGTTCAACGTATTATCACTTATAGCCGAAGCGCTCAAAATGATCCAGCCCCCCAATAGCAGGATAATACCGCCGGCTAAACCAATAATCCCGTTAGCAACAGCTAATTTTTTCAATTGCATAAAAAACTCCCCTAAGAACCTTTTAATGTGGATGTTCAGCACATGTTGTCGTTGCTGAAAGCCATGTTATCGGGTCATAGTCATTGCAATGTACGCCCAAATGGGCCTGCGTTACTTCGCAACGTTTAATTCCCAGCTATAGCCGTGCTTTTTATCACCGTGACCAACTAAGTAGCCGGTAACTTCAGCAGTTTGCCCAACGCTGTAGTTCTTCAGATCATTGTTTGGATCATTGACGACAACAACATAGGCCTTTTGCTTAGAATCTCGGACGTTAGCTGGCATTTCCTCAACTGGGACATACAAGTATAAGTCGGTTTCTTCAGCCACTGGTTCAATCACTTGACCCTTGATGGTTGTTTTTGTTGTGGCAACGTCGGCCTTTTGGTAATAGGCCAAATACTTGTGTTTATCTTGTGCATAGAACGTCTTCAAAAAAGTGACCATATCACCAGTTTTGAGCGCTTCTTTTAACTTTGCGACAACGGCGTCGTCAACCGGTTGCTTGTCAGTCTTTGCTTGATGCACGGATTGTGCGTTTTTTGACGGTGCGGGTGTCTTAGCAGTCGCGACAGAGACAACGATTGCAATAATGGCCACTAATAACCAAAGCCACGTTTTCCAATCAACGCGATGTGTTTTCACAAGTCCCCAAATCAGGAAAACACTAAATGCAATGGCTGAAATAATAAAGATGAATCCCGAAAGTAATGAAATCATATGCTCCCCCAAGCTTATTATTGTGACTGCTTAGCAGATCACCGTTTATTTGTTACGTATTAATTTTATAATTATTGAAAAAAACGGTCAATATTTTAGCTGAAAATCGTTGTTCTAATGCTGGAATGTATTGTCAGACTACGCATTTGATGATATTATCGTTTTTGTAAATAAAACGATGGGGAGAAGTTTTATGAAGAAGATTATCGTAATCATCATGACAGCAGTTGTCTCACTGGCAATTGGTATTGTTATCGGGGCAAAAATGGTGACACATCGGTTGGATCATGATGCCGATACGACTGTTGATCGGCACGCAAAGCAATCAAATCATACCGTG
>USIU01000189.1 GCA_900554745.1 uncultured Leuconostoc sp. | reverse complement strand
TGCCAAGGCCTCTCACTTCGGGAGAGGTGGCATCGCGTAGCGATGACGGAGAGGGCGAGGCCGTTTTACTTTTACCTTATTCATTATAAAGGAATCTGCCGTTTTGTCAATTGAAATGGGCACACTGTAAAGGAAAAACCATTCGGAGGGCGGACGATGAAATAGCAATTTGCAGCAAAACATAGAAAATCAGCACAGTAACTAAGTGGAGAATGCTGATTGATTAAACGAACTGAAGATTACTTTTCACACTAACTAAAATCGGGTATAATTAAGTTATTCCTAACGAAAGTGGTGAGAAAAATGATTAAAACGCATAAAGTTAAAATTTATCCTAACGCCACAATAATTAAGGAGTTAGAAAACCTTTTTGATTATCGACGCTTTGTTTGGAATAAAGGGTTGGAAGTTTGGCAAGAAATGTACGAAGCGGCACAATTGATGTCCGACAAACATCTTAAGCCAAATGAACGTAAGGTACGTGATGAGCTAGTTCGTGATAAAGCAGACTGGCAATATCAGTTGTCCGCACGTGTTTTGCAGCTGGCAGTTAAAGACTTGGCGCAAGCATGGCACAATTTCTTTAATCCGAATATGCCCAATCATCGGCGACCGCGGTTTAAATCCAAGAAGAAATCAGTTAAATCCTTCACGACGGATAGGGCCAAGATTATCGCTGGTAAGTTACGTTTGGATAAGCCGCGAGAAGGTATTTCGAAGTGGTTTGACATCCGTCTATCTGAGATGCCACGATGGCATGGTGAGTTGAAGCAGGTGACTGTCAAGTTAGAAGCGGACGGTTATTACGCATCACTCGCTATTGAAATGCCGGAGGTTGTAGTAGCGATCAATCAATCGAAAGCAACGGGAGTCGATGCCAATATCGGTCGCTTCGTTTATCAAGACGATGCCGGATATCAAACGCAGGCAACATTGCCGGATAGCTTACTAAAACTCTATGAGCGTGTGACGTTGTATCAACGCCAACTTGCCCGTAAACGGGTTGAGAATCCTAAGAGCTACAATTCGAAGAAGTACCAGACAACGAGAGCCAAGTTGAAGCGGTGCTACCAACGAATTGCGCGCAGTCAAGGGGACATTCTGAACAAGTTTACGAGCAAGTTGGTGGCGAAATATGGGGTGATTGGCATCGAAAACTTGGATTGTCAGCACATGAAGATGGACAAGCACTTGGCGAAAAATCTGCATCGGTCAATGTTTGGTAAATTCCAACTGATGATGCAGTACAAAGCTGCGTGGCAGGGCGTGACGTTGATATGTGCGGATCAATTTTTTCCAAGCACGCAACGTTGTTCAAACTGTGGGCATATCAAGACCGGTGTCGATAAAATTACGCTGAATGGCAATCGCAAACACGGGACAAAGCATCATGAGTACGTTTGTTATGAATGTGGCTTTGAAGCGGATCGTGATGAAAATGCCGTTGAAAATTTGAAGCAATATGCAATTAATTCAGTTTGGGGGCAGGCTATTGTCCCGACTATTGGGTAACTGATAGTTTAGGTGCGTCCAGAGATGGTCAATGTGGCTAAGATATTTATCAGAGTCAGAATACTGTTGTTTGATGGGCGTGAATAGAACAAGGAATGATATGACAGAAAGGAAATACATGAATCCTTACTGGTGTTTATACATTTCTCCACGTTTTATGTAGCAGGAACCCATTATGAAAGTATCCGTAACGCTTGATAATCAAGGCTTGTTGCCTGATAAGTATGCCAAGTTTGCACCAGCGGAATATCGTTTAGAAGATAATCCCGTTGTTAATTTCCCAATCGCCGTTAGCGACGCGCCAGCTGGTACTGAAACACTCGCGATTGCGTTCATTGATTATGACGCAATTCCAGTTGGGGGCTTCCCATGGATTCACTGGACAGTGGCAAACCTCCCTGTGGGTGATGTGCCAGAAAACCTAACGACATCTGACGTGCCATTTGTCCCTGGTACGAACTCAATGTACAGCATTTTCAAGCACAGCAAGCCTGAAATTACGCAATCATACATTGGTCCAATGCCACCTGATCAAACGCACGATTACACATTAACGGTTTACGCCGTTGATACAACGCTTGATTTGACGCCCGGCTATTTCTTTAACGAACTCCGTAAAGACTTAGTTGGCCACGTTTTGGCAGAAGCCAGCGTTGAATTGCCAGCTCGTAGCGAATAAAGAAAAACGGCTGTTGAACTGAACCCCGAAAATTGGAGTGACGTTTAAGCGGCTAACTGGTCGGAAAGA
>USIU01000188.1 GCA_900554745.1 uncultured Leuconostoc sp. | reverse complement strand
ACTTTAACTTTTTGGGTACACCACAGCCGTAGCCTGTGCTTTTTAAAGTTGTGCTAAGATGGCGCGCATCCCGGCATTGTCTGCTGGCGTACCCAGGGCAATTCGCAGCCAAGTATCGCTTAAGCGATCATTGACTTGATAGCCTTGTGATAAGAGCAGTTCCCCGACACGCTTGGTGTCACCGACTTGAAGCCAAATAAAGTTTGTCTGTGACGCGTAAAACTTAAAGCCCTGTTCACGCAAAAAATCTTGAAATAGCTTGCGCTCATGTTGAACCTTTTTCACGACGTCCTGCAAATAATCTTGGTCGTCTAAAGCTGCTGCCCCACCCACAATTTGATAAGTATTGAGGTTGTATGGTAAACGCACTGCTTGCATCACCGGATAAAGTGGGGCGGTCATGATCCCATACCCCACCCGCAAATTCGCTAACCCGTATGCTTTCGATAACGTTCGGAGGACCACCAGATTTGGATAATTGCCAACATCCCCAGCCAGCGTGGCATCAGGTGCATCGACAAAATCATAATACGCTTCATCAACCACCAACACAACCGATGCCGGTAACTGGGCCAAAAAGGCCAAAATATCGGCACGGGTTTCAAACACACCGGTTGGGTTGTTCGGATTAGCCAACCAGACCATTTCGGTCCGGTCATCCACGGCTGCAAGCATCGCTGCAAAGTCAACATGCCCCGTTTCGTCATCCACTGGCACTTGCTTAGTCAACGCTTGCTCAATTTGTGCATGTAGCGCGTATTCGCCAAACGTTGGGGCTGGCACCACCATATTTCCCCCTGGGGTTAGTACTGTCCGTGTGAGTAATTGAATGAGTTCGTCTGCACCAACGCCAAAAACCAAATTTTCTGGGTCAACTTGTTCTAAGGCCGCCACTTTTTGGCGGAGTAACGTTGCTTGCCCGTCTGGATAAAAACCCAGTACCTCATCTGGCACGGCGCGGAGGGCTGCGCCGACTTTTGGTGAAGGTCCATACGGCGATTCATTGGCCGATAAGCGGGCCACATGATCGAGTTGGTATTTTGCCTTCACCACGTCAACGGGTAATTCTGCCTGATAGGCCGTTAAGTTTTCGATTGTTTCTTTCAATACCCTTACCTCTTACTCATTTAAAACTAATCTTTTCCTTATCATACCATTTTTAGCCATAAAAAAACACGCCGAAGCGTGTTAAATTTTTTCAAGAATTGTTTTTAGTACACCATCGTGGTTATTATCCGCAACGCTTAAGGCAAAACCGCGATCCAAAAGTTCTGGTGCTGAATTAGTCATGGCTACAGGATGGCCAACGTATTCTAACATCTCCAAATCGTTGAGCCCATCACCAAAGGCCATAATGTCAGCAGGTGCAATCTTTAACTGATCAGCCATGAAAGCCAAGGCCGTCGCCTTATTCACATTTGGATTGACAATATCAATGGCCCCATAACCAGACGTTGTCACATGGACTTGATTCCCCAAAATAGCTTTGACATTTCGCATAAATTCAGCTGCCGCGTGTGGCAAAATCAATGAAATCTTTAAAATGGGTTCATTAATTTCACTCACATCATCAATGATTTGCAAATTTTCAAAATAAGCATGAGCTAACTTGAGATATTTCTCATTTGGTCGCTTGATAATCATGAAGGACTTATCAGCTGCCACAAAAGCTACCCCAAGTTCTAATTGATCAGTATATTTGTCAGTCAATTGCGCAACCGTCGCTAATGCTGAATGTGGCACGTCCCATACTTGTGCCAACTTGCCATTGATAACCACTTCTGCACCATTGTTAGCAATGAGTTGATATTGTCCGGCAAAGTGCTTAAAGTAATCATGGACTTTTTGGACATGGTTACCTGTTGCGACTACAAACTGAATATCTTGCGCGTGCAGTTTATCCAGCACTTCTTGGAACAAGGCTTCATTAAACGTTTTATCATCTCTTAGAAACGTTGCATCAAGATCTGATGCAATTAATTTGACTGACATATTTCCCCTCTACTGTCTTTTATTTTTTAACAATAATCCCCTAGCGTTGTAGCCACCAAGTTAACAACCGAATCAGGCCAAAAACCACAATGGCAGGTATTAACGCGCCAATAATCGCCAAAGCGATTGCTGGCAGTGTGCTACGTTGCATGTTGAGTAAGTTTGACCCCAACATGACGACAAAGATAAACGTGGGTAATACCCGTTCTAACTTAGCCATTACTTTCTACCACGCTTCTTTTTGGCTTTTTGCAAACGACGAGCAGCTTGCTTCATCG
>USIU01000187.1 GCA_900554745.1 uncultured Leuconostoc sp. | reverse complement strand
ATTTTCATCAATTGAGTATGGCGAATCCAAAACAATCGGCACCGGTACGCCATGAGCATTGGCATAGGCAATCTCTTCCTCACGTGACCATTGGAAGTCACGGATTGGCGCTTCAATTTTCATCTCGGGATCGAGCGCATGAATTGTGGCTTCAAAACGGACTTGATCATTCCCATGTCCCGTTGAACCATGCGCAATAGCGACGGCATTGTTTTCATGGGCGATGTCAACTAGCTTTTTAATGATCAAGGGCCGTGATAACGCTGACACTAAAGGATATTCGCCTTCATACAGCATGTTCGCCTTAATTACGGGTGCTACATAATCTGTGGCAAATTCGGCTTTGGCATCAATGACAAGCGATTGGCTCGCCCCAACCTTGAGTGCTTTGGCTTGAATCATGGCCAAATCTTTACCATGCTGACCCACATCTAGGACAACGGCAATCACGTCATACCCTTTTTCCTTCAACCAAGGAATAGCTACCGAAGTATCCAATCCGCCTGAATAAGCTAATACCAATGTTTCTGTCATGTGCTCGACCTCCGTGTTTATCTATGCATTAATACTACCGCTGGCCGTTTATTTATTCAATACTAATTTGATTATATACATAAAAATTGTGTATATTGGCTGCATTTATGTATTTTATTGCACAAAAAAACAGGTTATGCAACCTGTTTCATGCATCTATTCGGCCATTTGCGCGGTAATCTCATCATGAATCCGTGTAATTTCAGCAGGACTCATCACTTCAACATCCCCAAGTGAACCCATGTACTTGGTTGTGCCATGCAATTGGTCTTGCTTGACATTGGCAAAGGCGCTGCGATAATCCATCGCTAACTTTTGCATCGCATGCGTTGACATGTCTGTTTGCACGTTATTTGACACGGTATTTAACAACGTATCATTAAAGAGCGTCCCAACATTCGTTGCTTTCTTCAAAACCGCACGAATGATTAACTGTTGACGCATTTGGCGCCCGTAGTCACCATTTGGATCTTCGTGACGCATCCGTGAGAAGGCCAACGCTTCATTGCCATCCATATGGTAGGTCTGCCCCGCCGTAAAGCTGTATTGCTTAGCGGCGTTAGCTTGGGTGTCATCCCCTTCGGTTGTAAAGGTAATAGGTGAGGTCACATCCACGCCACCGACGGCATCAACCATCTTGACCAAGCCACCCATGTTAATCAAAATATAGCCACCGTTAATCTTAATATCGAGCAAATTTTGAACAGCTTGAATCGCTGAATCCGCACTCCCATAAGCATAGGCAGCGTTAATCTTCATTTGTTGCCCATTCACTGTCACCAACGTATCGCGGGCAATGGATGTCATCGTGGTCGTGTTCGTTTTAGGGTTGACCGTCATCACGATCATCGTATCCGTACGGCCCTTGTAATCACGACCCAAATCACCCGTATCCGTGCCAAGTAACAAGTAAGACATTGGCTTTTTAGCGTCGACCAATTGGTCGGCTTTTTTAGTCATTTTTGACGTCACCTGCATTTTAGTGACGGTTCGGTTCATCTTATAATAAGCTAAAGCCCCAAATGCTACACCGGATACCAACAATAACAGGATCAGCGTCAACAAAATTCGGCGCACCCAATGTACTTTCTTGGTTTTTTTGCCACCATTTTGGTGTTTTTGGTGTAGCTCGCTACGTGTTGGCATTCTTTTTCTCCTTGCCTAATCATTTATTCAATAGTATACACACTCAACGATTGACCAACAAGCTTAGCCACCTGCTAGATGAGCTAAAAAGAGTTGGGCCACATTGAAATAAATCAACACGGACGTTAAATCAGAAAGTGTCGTAATAAAAGGACCACTGGCAACAGCCGGATCAAAGCCCATTTTGTCAATCAAAAGCGGGATCAGATAACCCGCCAAATTGGCCACCATAATAGCCATCGTCATCGCAACCCCTACGGCAAACCCAAGAATCGTATTGTGCTTCCAAATGGTCACAATTGCAAACACCGATAAACCGGTGGCTAACCCAACAATTAAGCCCGCAAAAACCTCACTCAGAAAATCGCGCAGGCCACTGTTTTCACTGCCAACAGCAATCCGACGCACAGCCAAGGCCAAGGACTGGGTTCCGGCATTGCCGGCAGTTCCCGTAATGAGTGAGATAAAGGCGGCCAAAATGGCCACTTGGCGAACCAACCCGTCAAATGAGCCAATCACAGTCGCTGTTAACATCCCCAGCAGCAACAACGCAATCAGCCAGGGAATACGCTTCACCGCTGAATGCCAAGGCGTGTCGTTAATTTGACTCACGTTCAC
>USIU01000186.1 GCA_900554745.1 uncultured Leuconostoc sp. | reverse complement strand
CCAACAACAATACTTCAGGATCATTCGCCAATGCTCGCGCGATGGCAACACGTTGCTTTTGACCACCAGACAATTCATTGATTTCACGGTCCGCATACGCTGACAGTTTAACCAAATCCAACATTTCCATGACTTTCGTCTTGATATCAGCCTTGCTCATACCTTTAATACTAGGACCAAAGGCAACATTATCAAAAACATCCATATTTGGGAACAAGCCATAATCTTGAAACACCGTGTTCATGTGACGTTTTTCAACAGGCACATCATTAATCACTTTTCCCTCAAACAAGATATCGCCATGTGTTGGCGTTAATTGGCCCGAAATCAAGTTAAGAATCGTCGTCTTGCCTGATCCTGAAGGACCTAGCAGCGTGTAAAATTTACCCGCTTCAAGCGCTAAGTCAATGTTCTTTAGAACTTGGTTGTCATCATAAGATAACCCAACGTTCTTAAATTCAATAATTGGTGTTGATGTGTTAGTCAATTCCCAACCCTCACTTTTAGTCAATAGAACTATTGTATCAAGAAAAGCACGCAAGTTCATTACCTGCGTGCTTTTTTATGATAAGATTTTTGGTTGTTTCTCAACTAATACAATCGCAATCGTCATGAAAATAAACAAAATAATCATCACGATAATTTGCGGCACCCAACTGTGATACCAACCATAGCCATACCCAAACAGTGCTGGACCTAAGGCTGCAATGACGTACCCCCCGCTTTGTGCCATCCCAGATAATTCGGCGGTCTGAATCGGCGTGGTTGTTTTCAAACTAAAGGTAGTCATGAGATAAGGAAAGAGGATTGATGTGCTCACCCCAATCAATAAGTTGACACTTAACCAATAGCCAAAATGATTATTAGGGACTAAAAGCAAGCAGTACCCGACAATACCAATTACCGAAGACACGCCAACTAACCACTGTCGGCCGACAGACGACAAGCGCGCCACAATTGTTGGCACCGTCAAAGCAAACGGCAACCCGATCAAAGCATTGATTCCGGCAAACACACTCGCAACCGCTGCGGACAAACCTGTTTGAATGGCCATGGTTGGCCCCCAGGCCATTAAAATGTAAAACATGGCTGACTGGACACCAGCAAAATATAATAGCAACCAAGCATAGCGGTTACGCCACACATGCGCATCTATCGGCTTCTTCACACCAGCCGGTGTTGTGGCTAATGAATGCGGATGCTTAGCGGCAAACCGCACATTAGGTAGCCAAATCAAGAAAGCAATGCCGATGACTGTCGTCAACAGTAAAATGAATACATGCCAATGCGTTGCTTCAGCAATTGGTGCCGATAAGCCTGCCCCAACGGCAGTAGCTAACATCATACTAAAGGTAAAGAGTGACGTCATCGGCCCAACCTTATTGGGAAAATATAGTCGAATCACACTAGGTAGCAAGACATTCATGTGGGCAATCCCAATGCCAATCAATAACGTCCCCACATAAAGCAACGGCGTATTGATAATTCGAATCCATGAGCCAATCACCATCACGATTAACATCACGGCAAAAGTTCGTTCCAAACCTAATTTTTCGGCTGTTTTTGGTGCAATAGAGGAAAAAATGGCAAAAGCAATCAAAGGAATTGTCGTCAAAATGCCCAGCTGTCCAACTGGGACGTGTTGTGTTTTGGCAATATGTGAAATAATCGGTGGAATCGACGTAAATGGAATACGTAAGACCATACCAATCACAATAATCCCGGGCATCAAAAATTTACTGTGCTTTTTCAGCATAAATTCTCCTCAATTTATCGACACAAAACGGCGTCACCCAATTGGGTGACGCCGTTTTAACTGGACCGTCTGTCAGTATTATCTACTGAGTAAACTCATCATTTACGGTACGAGATGAATGAAATTAATCTTCCTTCTTACCGCTGTTCTTGATAATTTCATCTTGGATGTTCTTTGGCACAGCTTCATAGTGATCAAAGACCATTTGGAATGTACCACGACCTTGTGTTGCTGAACGCAAAGTCGTTGCATAACCAAACATTTCTGACAAAGGCACCTTAGCCTTAACTGCCAAAACAGGACCACGAGATTCTTGACCTTCGATCATACCACGGCGTGCTGAGACGTGTCCCATCACATCACCAAGGTTATCTTCAGGTGCCACAATGTCAACAGCCATGATTGGTTCAAGAATAACTGCACCAGCAGTCTTTGAAGCTTCCTTCAAAGCCAATGATGCCGCAATCTTAAAGGCAGCTTCAGAAGAATCGACATCGTGGTATGAACCATCATACAACTTAGCCTTCAAGTCAACCAATGGGAATCCA
>USIU01000185.1 GCA_900554745.1 uncultured Leuconostoc sp. | reverse complement strand
CGGATATTTGGGCAACTAGTCTGATTGCGGCGAATTTTGAGACATTTGGCTTTGACCAACGGGTACCGGGCACTGGGTTGCTGGTAGCAGCCAATGGTGACACGCGGCGTTGGTTTGCCGGACAGGAGGTGGCAGCATGCTAAAACAACACCGCTATTATCTGGGACTATTTTGGTTGAACACGATTTTTGTGTTACCACTCCCCTTAATTCAAGCCATTGCCATGGGACTCAGCCCAATTTACGCCCAGTCGCTTTTTGCCATTAACCTTGGGGTAATTGCCTATGTTTGGATGCTGTTTGAATTGTTTATTGCCACCCGACCAAAATGGTTAGAACGTTTGATTGGCTTACCGGAAATGTATTTTGTGCATGGCATGATTGGGATTGGCATTATTATTGTGGCGTATTTGCATAAAAGCTGGAGCCAATCTAATGGGCTGATTAAGCTCACCGGGGATGCGGCTTTGGTCATCCTCATTGGGGTGCTCCTCTATTCGGTATTCTTTCTTAGCGGCTGGTTGACGGATCGGGTGTGGTGGTTACGGCAAGTCAAACACTGGCTTGAGCATATCTTCAAGCATGAAATCTCTGTCTGGTTGCACCGGTTGAACGTGGTGGCCACATTATTGATTTTTGTCCATGTGATTTTAATCCCTTATATTCGCCAAGATATGAGCTTTATGGTGTGGTTTTATACCTACAGTGGCTTGGCTTTTGGTTTATATGGTTGGGATAAAGTCCAAAGCTTCCGTGGTCATGCCTCGGGTGTGCTCGTGGCCAATGACGTATTGAGCCGTTCAGTGCAGCAAATCACGATTCGTTTACGCCAACGCGACCGCTTGCACTACCAATCGGGCGATTATGTCTTGATTAGCTTTCCGGGCATTGCGGGCATGCGTGAACCACATCCCTTTAGCCTGTTAAATGCGGAAAACGATTCTGAATTCATCTCGCTGATGATTCGACGTGATGGGGATTGGACACGACAGTTACGTGATGTGCCAGTCAACACACGAGTTCGCATTGCTGGTGCCTATGGGACGCTCAAAAATATGGTGGCCCAGACCCCAAGCCGTCAACCGCTGGTGCTTTTAGCTGGTGGGTCGGGGATTCCCCCGATGTTAAGTTTAAGTCATGATTATCTCAAACAAGGCCGACAAATTAACTTGATTTGGACGGCCAAAACAGCCCATGAACTTGTCTATGACCAAGCCTTGGCCGACTTAAAGGCGCAATATCCAGATACTTTTCAGTATCGCGTCCATCAAGGGCGGTTCACTGTCGATGAATTACAAAGTTTTTTGGCCAAAGGGGTGACCAATGATTACGTTTACTTGCTGAGTGGGCCCAACAATATGATGAGTCAGACCAAAAAATTATTGCGCCGAATTGGCGTGTCGGGCGACCAGGTCTACTTTGAAAAGTTTAGTTTCTGATGGTGTCACTTATCTCAAAAAATGAACCGCTTATCACAAAAGCGGTTTTTTTGTGGGCAAAATTGATATGCTAATCACATCAACGGCTTAAAGGAGTGACAAAAATGCTAATGCTAGACCAAGTAACTGTGCGCTATGGTGACCAAGTTGCCTTAGATTTACAATCAAAAATTCAAATCGCTGATGGGGATATTGTCGGGATTATCGGACGCAATGGTGCGGGTAAATCAACATTGATTAAGGCTTTGACCGACCAAGTGGCCTACACAGGTCAGATTGATAAGCCGGCCGACATTGCCGTTCACCTACAAGAAAACCATTATCCAGATACCGTGTCTTGCCAAACAATTTTGGAAGGCTTGTTACAGACAACCTATCGGCGTGACCAAAAATTACAGGCGCTGGTGGCTTTCTTTGAATTTGCGCCCTTACTCAAACGTAAATTTCAGCAACTGTCGGGCGGACAACAGCAGCGCTTAACCATCATGATGGTCTTGTATCAAGACGCTGCGCTAACATGTTTTGATGAATTAAGTACGGGTTTGGATTTTGAGACACGGCAACAACTGATGGGCAAAATCAAAGCCTGGTATGCGGAGAAACCGGCGACAATTTTAATGATTACCCACTATTTTGATGAGCTTGAGGCATTGGCCAATCAATTACTCATTATTGAACAGGGGAAAATGTTGGCCTATGGCCCAACCACAGCACTTTTTCAAGAATATGTGGGCGCCGCTGCAGTCATTGTTGCCGCCCCAAAGCTTGATTTAGTGTTGCCTGTTGGTGCACGCCAAATTGCCGGTGAGTCTGGAACAACCGCTATTGGGTGTGATAGTCCAGACACGCAACAAGCAGTCATTGCATTATTGAATCAGGCTGGCGTGTCGTTTACA
>USIU01000184.1 GCA_900554745.1 uncultured Leuconostoc sp. | reverse complement strand
TAAACTAAATGAAAAATATGTTGTTAATCCAACTAATAAAATTAAACTTTTTAATTCAGGCAACTCAGCGCGCAATGCCGCAATCACATCTGCCTCATGCGGAATAGTGGCGTCGTTTGAGACGAGTACAACCATTAATTCATGCGAATAATAGCCACGTCGAATCATAATATAGCGAATAGCCCCCGTCTGTCGATCTGGATCAAACGCACTAATTTGATACTGTTCTAAGACATCGCGCACGACCAAAATCGCTTGGTCAATTTTGGCATCGTTCACAAAATAATCCGTCATCGGCACCAAATCATGCGTCCCCCGGCGATAAAAACCACTCGTCAAATGGCCACCTTGCCACTTCACTGGGACAATCGTTTTATTGCGATAATAAGTTGGATCCGCCATCCCAATAGTTGGGGCAACCGTTACTTCAAGCCCACGTTGCGCAAATAAGCGTTGCACTTGCGTCTGTTTTAAATCAAGTTGTGCTTGATATTTAAGGTTCACAAGCGGGGCAGTGCCCGCATCAATCAGGTATTGCCGGTCACTATCTTGCCGTTGATCTGAGGCTTCCAGCCGTTGCAAGACTTTGGCATAACCTGAAAACTTATCAACTTGTGTGACTTCAATCGTGATTTTTTCACCTGGCAACGCATCCGCAATATAGAGCGGATAGTCGGGCGTGATATTGACGATACCCATGCCATCGATTCGGATATCATCAACAGTCACCGTCAGTTGTTCATGCAGTTTTACTGGCAAAATTGTTCGGGACATCGTCTCTACCTTGCGCCTAGCGCGCCTTTCTCTTGTTTATACTTTAAAAAATAAAAGCGTTCACCAAAGTGAACGCTTTTACCAGAACAATTACTTGTCTTCGTTGTTCTTGAAACCAAATCCAGCAAACTTCTTGTTGAACTTGTCGACCGCACCATCGGCTTGTGTAAACTTTTGCTTACCTGTGTAGAATGGGTGTGAGTCTGATGTGATATCCAAACGGATAACTGGGTATTCTTGACCTTCAAATTCAGTCGTATCGTTTGATGTCGCAGTAGAAGCTGACAAGAACTTCTTACCTGTTGTTGCATCAAGGAAAACCACTGGACGGTATTCTGGGTGAATGTCTGCTCGCATAATCATTTCTCCTTAGCGCCCTGAGACTTTTGTCACAGAGTCAGTTTATAACTAATACAGTTTATCATGTGCCGTATGAAATTACAAGGCTATGGCATCAAATTAATTAAATCAATACCCTCAATTGTAATATCAGCGCCTAAACCAGCAAGTTTGTCCTGAATACGATCATAACCACGCAAAATATGGTCAGCATCGTTAATCACAGTATCACCATCAGCCATGACTGCGGCAATAACCAAAGCGGCACCGGCGCGAATTTCGGCAGCGGCAACATCAGTGCCAACAAGACGCGGTGAATGGTTAACGCGAATTTCACCTGGCTTTTCAGAGTCAATATCGCCCCCCATCCGGCGTAATTCTGCAATATGCTTCACACGCTTTGGATAGATGGTATCTTGAATCACACTTTCGCCTTCCGCCATTAACAACAACGGTGTAATCGGTTGTTGCAAATCGGTGGCAAAGCCCGGATAAGGCATTGTTTTAATATTAACCGGTTGTAAAGCGTCAGATGGGTACACATGAATGGCATCTTCACCGATGTCCAAATTCACACCCATTTCAATCAATTTTGATGTGTAAGATTCCAAATGTTCTGGAATGACATTTTTAATCGTCACCCCATCACCAAAGGCGGCTGCCATACTCATATAAGTCCCGGCTTCAATCCGATCAGGAATCACGGTATGGGTATTCGTTGCCTTAAGTGTTGGCACCCCTGAAATACGAATCGTATCCGTCCCAACACCACGAATGTTGGCACCCATGTTATTCAAAAAGGTTGCAATATCAATGATTTCAGGCTCACGCGCCGCGTTTTCAATGATGGTTTGCCCCTTAGCACGTACCGCAGCCAAAATAATATTGATTGTTGCCCCAACTGACACCGTATCCAACGCGATACGTGCGCCAACTAAACCGTTTTCCGTCGCATCAATGTGGATGATATCATTACTTTCCGTGACCTTGGCACCAAGCGCTTCAAACCCTTTAATATGTTGATCAATGGGACGTCGGCCCAGATTATCGCCACCTGGGAACGTGACCGTTGCCCGGTTAAAGCGACCGAGTAAAGCACCCATGAAATAATAAGAGGCGCGCAGTGACTTAATAGCGCCACTTGGCAAATCACTTTCCACAATTTGTGTGGGATCAATGGCCAAATTGCCATTTTCAAATTTTGACTGAACGTTCATTGCATCCAAGATGAGTTGCAAATTTTTCACGTCGAGAATTTGAGG
>USIU01000183.1 GCA_900554745.1 uncultured Leuconostoc sp. | reverse complement strand
CATCTTTTTAGGCGTCATGGGGACGTTTAAATTGGGCTTGTTAGGTGCCTACGTGGCCAATGTTTTTCGCCTGGGGTTTGGTAATTTATATCTTGGCGTATTAGTACCCCTGACGGTGTTATTGAGCTATGTGATGATTTATAAGCGGTTACCGCGCATACCACGCCATTATTTGCTTGGTGCAATGATGGCATATGTGGCATTATTGACCTTATCATCATTGTTGTTTTTTACGAACACAGTTAAAAATAGCAATGGCTATGTGCAAACAGTGATGACACTGATTGGACAAGATTTCGCTAATAAATCTGCTAATACCCCAGTCGGTGGTGGCGTAGTTGGCGCCATGCTTTATAATGGTTGCTTCACATTAGTGGCAAATATTGGCACCTGGCTATTAGCGCTCATCTTACTCGTGAGTGGTGTCATTATTTTCTTTAGAATTCCGGCGCGCGATTTGACGCAAAAAGGCATTGAAAAAGCGCAAAATGGCGTGGCGTACGTTCAAGAACAGCGGGCTAGCATGCCGCCACGTGAACCGCTCTTTAAGCGTCGGGATCGGCCCAAAAAGAGTATTACAGACTTTGGGGATGATCCTTTGGGGGTGAAGGCCAATCGGTCAGCGGCAACTGATCCGGTTGTCTCCCCAGTTGCGCCCCCGGCCGCTGAATTTGTTGAACCGGAAATCAAATGGCAGGGGCCAGTCGCACCAGCTGAAGCACCGACAGCCCCAACACCAGCCGAGACAACAACAAATTCAACTAGCGCCACACCGACAGACTCAGATGACAATGATGATGAACCGTTGGCGTTGGCAACGTCAGCTTCAGGGCCAGATAATCCAGACTATGAGCTACCGACGGCTGATTTGTTAACCAAAGTATCACCAACTGATCAGACCAAGGAATTCCAAAGTTTGACGGAAAAATCACGGTTAGTCCATGATACGCTGTTAAGTTTTGGGGTTGAGGCCGAAGTGACGAGTGTGTCACTTGGACCGACTGTGACCCAATATGAATTAAAGCCCGGGCAAGGAGTCAAGGTCAATCGCATTGCCAACTTGGCCGATGACTTAGCGTTGGCATTAGCGGCCAAGTCGATTCGTATCGAAGCGCCAATTCCTGGTAAGCCTTATGTTGGAATTGAAGTGCCAAATGACACGCAAGCCACTGTTGGCTTCCGCGACATGATTGAACAGGCACCAAAAGATGATGGGCATCCGTTAAATGTGCCATTGGGGCGTGATGTGACGGGCAATATCATTATGGCCAATTTGGCTGATATGCCGCATTTGCTGATTGCCGGATCAACTGGATCAGGTAAGTCGGTTGGGTTAAATGGGATTATTATTTCGATTTTGCTCAAAGCTAAGCCAAATGAAGTGAAACTAATGATGGTGGATCCAAAGGTGGTTGAGTTGTCCATTTATAACGGGATTCCGCATTTGTTGACGCCAGTGGTGTCTGATCCCAGAAAAGCGGCGCGTTCATTGCAAAAAGTTGTTGATGAAATGGAAAACCGGTATAAATTGCTCGCCCAATTTGGCAAGCGCAACATTGGCGAATATAATGCCGCAGTTGACCAACAAAATGCGACAGCCAAGGAAACTGGGGCATCTGTTATGCAAAAGATGCCTTATATTGTCGCAATTGTTGATGAATTTGCCGATTTGATGAGCACGGTTGGGTCTGAAATTGAAGTCTCAATTGCCCGTCTGGGCGCCAAGGCGCGTGCGGCCGGCATTCACATGATTTTGGCTACCCAGCGACCGGATGTGAAAGTGATTAACGGGACGATTAAAAGTAATATTCCAGGGCGTATTGCCTTTAGAACGGCTTCCGGGATTGACTCTCGTACCATTTTAGATGCGAATGGGGCGGAAAAATTGCTGGGCCGTGGTGATATGATTTTTGCGCCACCGGGTAAGCCGACCCAGCGTGTGCAAGGGGCCTTTATTAGCAACACCGACGTGACAAATGTCGTGTCCTTTGTGAAGGCACAACAGGAAGTCCAGTATTCCGAAGCGATGACAGTAACCGATGAAGAACTTGCTCAAGATACGGGTGAGGGTGGCGGTGCAGGAAATAGTGAAGATGAGTTGTTCCAAGAAGCACTTCAGTTCATTATTGAACAGCAAAAAGCCTCGACTTCATTACTGCAACGGCGGTTCCGGATTGGCTATAACCGAGCAGCGCGCTTAATTGATGACCTGGAAGCAGGTGGTTATATTGGGCCTGCCGAGGGGTCCAAGCCACGACATGTCAATATTAGTGATGGTAGTTCTGGTGTAGAACACTAAAAAAGATCGACGATTTGTGTGGTGTACCCCGAAAGTTAAAGCAACTTTCGGGGTACACCACATTGTCGATCTTTTTTTAGTCGTTAAAGAGGGGCTTGATTTGTG
>USIU01000182.1 GCA_900554745.1 uncultured Leuconostoc sp. | reverse complement strand
ATTTCCTGAATGATTTTGCGGGTGCCGTGATGACGGTGTCACACGATCGGTATTTCCTTGATAAAGTGGCGAACCAATTGTATATGTTTCAAGGTGATGGCGTGGTGACGCGGTATGATGGCTTATTTAGTCAATACTTGGCCCAACAAGCAGCAGAAAAAACGGCCCAAGTTGCGAAAGTGGTCCAACCAAAACCAACAACACCAGCTGCGCCAGCTAAAAAGAAACTCACTTATCATGAAAAGAAGGAATGGGAAACGATTGAAGACGAGATTACCGAATTGGAAACTCGTTTGCAAGCAATACCTGATGAAATGGCGAAATTTGGCACCGATTACGTCAAATTAGGCGAGTTACAACAAACACAAGAGCAGCTTGAAGCCGCCTTAGAAGAAAAAATGTTACGTTGGGAATATTTGAGTGATATTGTCGCAGGTTAAAAACGAACTGGTAACGGTTCGTTTTTTTGAGTGGTAGGCCATCATGTCGTAACATGATTTAAGGAGTGGAACATGAACTTAAATCAACAGTTACTCGCCATCCATTTGACAGCTGGGATGGGCTTTAAAGCGGCACGTGCGGTGTTAACGGCGGTAACAGTCGCACAAGTCCCGACCGTTTATCCTTGGCCATTGGATCTTATTTTGTCTTTTGGTGACCAACGCAGTCATCATTTGATTCGACGGACTTACAGCAGTGCGGTGGCACAAGCACAACAGTGGGCAACACCCTACATCACCTATTGTGATTCAAGTTATCCTACGCGACTCCGTGAAACTTATGATGCGCCATTGGTTTTGTTTTACGCAGGACATCTTGAAGCGCTAAGGTTACCCAGTGTCTCGGTTGTCGGAACGCGAACAGCCACACCGTATGGGTTAGCTGTGTTGCGGGCATTACTCCCGGAGGTCATCCGCCAAGATGTGGCGATTGTCTCAGGTTTAGCCAAGGGCATTGACGTGATGGCACATCAGATGACATTGGCTCAGCGTGGTGTACCAATTGCCGTTATTGGTACTGGTATTGATGTGGCGTACCCAAAAGCTCATCATCACTTGCAAACACAAATTGGAGCACAAGGACTTGTCTTAAGCGAATATCCGCCTGGCACCGGCCCACAGAAGTCGCATTTTCCTGCGCGCAATCGTATCATTGCTGGTCTGTCGTCAGCAACATTAGTCGTTGAAGCGACCCAACACTCAGGCAGTTTAATCACAGCTAATTTGGCCCTGCAAAATAATCGTGACGTGCTGGCAGTGCCGGGGTCAATTTTTTCAGAAATGACCCAAGGCACACATGAATTACTACAACTGGGCGCAAAATTAGTTGCAAAACCGGCCGATATTCTCGAAAGTGTCCAAATCCTAGAGACAATCTGATATGCTATATAATAAGAAGTGATTGGTAGGCATATCAAATGGTAGATACAGTAAAAAAAACAACAAAAAAGACAGCAACAAAAAAAACGACAAAACGTCAGACAACGAAAGCCAAGAAAAATTTAGTGATTGTTGAGAGTCCTTCGAAGGCGAAAACGATTGAAAAATACTTGGGTAGTACGTATAAAGTCATTGCCAGTCTTGGACATGTGCGTGATTTACCAAAGTCTACTTTAGGTGTTGATGTCGATAACGATTACGACCCGAAGTATATCACGATTCGCGGTAAAGGAGATGTGATTAAGGGACTACGTAAGGAAGCCAAGGCGGCTAAAAAAGTTTATTTGGCCAGCGATCCGGATCGTGAAGGTGAAGCCATTGCATGGCATTTACAACATCTACTCGATTTAGACCAAGATCAACCCAATCGCGTGGTATTTAATGAAATTACCAAAGATACGGTCAAAAACGCTTTTAAAACACCCCGAACAATTAATCAAGATCTCGTGGATGCCCAACAAGCACGTCGTATTCTTGATCGCCTAGTGGGCTACTCCATTTCACCAATCCTTTGGAAAACGGTTAAGCGTGGCTTGTCTGCGGGTCGGGTACAATCAGTTGCGCTCGGATTAATCATTGCTCGCGAACAAGAAATCCAAGCCTTTGAACCAGAAGAATATTGGACACTGGATTCAGAATTCAAAAAATCACGCACTAAATTCAAAGCAACGTTTTATGGGTTAGATGACGAAAAGACTAAATTGCCCGATCAGGCCAATGTTCAGGATGTCATGCAACGACTTGACCGTGAGGCAGCTTTTGAGGTTGTTGCCGTAGATGCTAAAGAACGGAAACGCAATCCACAATTGCCATTTACGACGTCTACGATGCAACAAACTGCTAATACGCAACTTAATTTCCGGACGCGGAAAACAATGATGACTGCGCAACAGTTGTATGAAGGGATTAATCTTGGTTCAGGCGCTCAAGGTTTGATTACCTATATGCGTACGGACTCTACACGTATCAGTCCAGTGG
>USIU01000181.1 GCA_900554745.1 uncultured Leuconostoc sp. | reverse complement strand
CGACCGAAATATTTCGACCTGTCTTCACTGGAATGCGAATACGAGGAATGGTGACTCCACCGATTTCCAACTCTTCTGCATTATTACCAAGACGATCATAAACCTGATCCTTAGCATAATTTTCCAAGTAAACGGCGATTTGGACTTGTGAAGAATCCTTCACAGCACTCGCACCGTAGAGACTCATGACATCGATAATCCCGACACCACGGACTTCCATCATATTCCGAAGCACATCACTTGGTTCCCCAATCAGACGTTCTTCATCTTCTTGATAAATATCCACGCGATCATCAGCAACCAAGCGGGCTTTATCCTGTTGAATCAATTCCAGCGCCGCTTCGGTTTTACCAATCCCAGCATCACCGGTAATCAAGACCCCCAACCCATACACGTCAATCAAGACACCATGCACACTCTCGCGGGGTGACAGCTGTCCACCCAAATAGTAAGTCATATTTGACAAAATACGCGATGATGTCAACGTAGAAGTCAAAATTGGAATATGTGCCTCTTCGGCCGCTTGCTTGAGTTCGTCACTAATTGGCAAACCCGTTGACACCACAAAGGCTGGCGTTGTCACATCGGCCATCCGGCGATAAACCATTAACAGTTCATCGTGCCCCATCCGCTCCGAAAAGGACGTCTCAGTAATCCCGAGCAATTGCACCCGTTCGGGCGCATAATAATTAAAATACCCCGTCATTTCTAGACCAGGACGCGAAATATCGGCAGTTGTAATGGGCCGATCTAAATACTGCTCCCCAGATACAATCTCTAATTTGGTATGGTCAACCAACTGTTTTACTGTCACTGAATTCTGTATCATACTACTATCTTTCTCAATCTATTTATACATCAGAGGTCAAGATTGTATTCACAATCGATAACACAATGGCCATTAAAATTGCCCAGCCAAAACCGGCAAACGTAAAACCACCTACCAACCATGCCGTCATTTCTAATAGCAACGCATTAATAACAATCGTAAATAAACCAAAAGTCATGATGTTGAGTGGCAACGTTAACAATAATAATACTGGCTTAACCAGCATATTGAGCAACGCTAATACAAAGGCGGCACCCAAGGCTGTGAGCCAGTTATCAACGCGAAAGCCGTTTGGGAATAGCGCTGCTGTCACCATAAAGACAACCATCGTAGTGACTAATCTTGCGATAAATGACATAAGCTCCTCCCAGCTAATCTTGTAAGCGCTTTAATCATTGATATCAAGCATCTTACCGGCAAACGTTACACATTCATTATACCAAATATTCAAATATGATGAGTAGAAAAAATGACTGAACGCGCTGTTCAGTCATTTTTTTGCCATCATCATAACATAAACTGTGGCAATGCTAGTGATGATGTTAAATAAAGTAATTGTAGCCAGGGTTTAATTCAATAATTTTACCTGTGCGCTTGTAAACAATCCATTCCGCAATATCAATGGTGTAGTCCCCAATCCGCTTTAAGTAACCAGCAATCACCAAATAATCGGCAGCTGAATCAACAAGATCTGGGTCATCCTTCATCCCTTTAACGGAATCCAAACGTACTTTTGCCGCACGATTTGACCATGATTGGTTTTCTTCAGCGATGGTTTCGGCACCCAAAGCATCATTTTTGACGTAGTAATCCATTACACGCGAAACCATCGTCGCTACTTGTTCGCCAATTTCACCCAATTCTTTTTCGACACTGGCAATATGCTTAGTGCCCTTCACACGAATGGTTGAATTGGCAATATTACGCGCTTGATCGCCCATCCGTTCCAACACAGATACGGCCTTTAAAATCGTGACGATTTCACGCAAATCCGTTGTCACGGGCTGGTACAAGGCGATCATTTCAAACGTCTTCTTTTCAATGGCCGCTTCGCGTTCATTAATCTTGTGATCATTTTCCAAAATGGCCTTCGCCCCTTCGCGGTCATGATCGACAAATGATTGCACGGCCTTTTGAATCGTTTGGGCAACCAGCATCCCCATTTCTGTAAATGAATTATCTAAGTCCGCTAATTCTTCATCAAATAAACGTCGCATATTGTTTCTCCTTTATGCTTAGCCAAAACGGCCACTGATGTAATCTTGTGTTTCTTGGCGCTGTGGGTTTAAGAAGATATTTTTCGTTGCATCCACTTCAATCAAATTACCACTTAGGAAAAAGGCTGTGCGATCTGAGAGACGTGATGCTTGAGACATCGAATGTGTCACAATAATCATCGCATAATCATTTCTCAAATTCAACAACGTTTCTTCAATGTTGTGACTTGATACCGGATCCAAAGCTGAGGTTGGTTCATCTAACAATAATAACTCTGGTGATGTCGCCAACACACGCGCAATGGAGACACGTTGCTGTTGACCACCAGAGAGTTGAGAGGGATATAAATCCGCTTTCGCTTTTAAACCAACTTTTTCCAATAATGCTAAGGCTTTTTCACGCGCAA
>USIU01000180.1 GCA_900554745.1 uncultured Leuconostoc sp. | reverse complement strand
TAAGGACCTCAGTTTAATCGTGGTGTTTGATGTTTCTGATGAGTTGCGCCATAATCTTGTCATCGCTGTATGACAAGACGTTTTTCGCGTAAATACCACGGCCAAACCAAGCTAGAAGGACTAGCGCAATGGCCGACAAAGCCAGGGCCACAATGGCAGCTGGCCAGGATTCGACCTTGGTAACCAGGCGGACAGGCATCATACTTTGTGAAATAAATGGGACGTAACTTAAAATTTTAATCACGATATTATTTGGCATGTTAGTCATAAAGTAACTAAAGAAATAACCAATCATGGCCAGTACCGTTACGGGACCAACAGCTTGTTGGACTTGTGAATTATCATTTACAAGGGAAGCAATAATGGCTGTCAGCACAAGATACAGGGCTACCGCCACGAGAATGAAGCAAACCGCATAAATGGTAAATCCGGCCGTAATGCCTGAGAAATTATGGGCAATGCCAGCGACCACGGCATTATCTTTAAAGATGATGTAGGCGAGGGTGCCAGCAGCCAAATACAAGAGCATGTGGGTGAGCGCTAGCCCAAAAATTCCAATGATTTTACCAAAATATTGAATGTTTGATGAGGTCGCCGCCAAAAGCGTTTCCATAATCCGTGACGACTTTTCGTTAGCAATCTCAGTGGCAATCATTGAGGTATACCACATCACAACGACCATTGTGATCACGCCAATGGCGACGGCCATGCCATAATTGGCCATTGATGACTGATCACCATTGGTGGTGTGGTTATTGGCTTGCTTGACAACGGCCTTCAAGTGGTAAGGTTGAACCAATGCTTGAGTTTGTTCTGGTGTGAGCCCGTATTGGGCCGCCTTTTGCGTACGTGCCAGATTGCCTAAAATGCTACTAATTGCTTCTTGATTAATTTTGTTACTTTTTGGCTGCGTTGTCAGCGTGGCGCCGTTTGCATTAAAAGTCAGCATACCATCCAGTTTTTGCTTATCGAGTGCTTGCGTTGCTTTTGCAGCCGTGGTGATTGACGAAACTTTCAAACCAATACTTTTTTCGCTTTTCATCATGACTTGGCGTACAGCAGGGTTGCCAATGACGGCCACATTTGGCGTAGTGTTGCCTTGCATCTTTGTAATGCCAAAGGTAATAGCGGCAATCACCCCAGCAAAAATAATTGGGGAGAGCACTAAGAGCCAATAGCCACGAGATTTGAAATGATTACGGTACGTCTGTTTAATGACGATTATGAGTCCTTTAGGCATTGTGAGCGACCTCCTGTCGGAAAATATCATCTAAGGTTGGCGGTTGTTGCGAGAAGGCCGGGATATAGCCATTACGGGTAACGTAGTTGAAAATATCATGGCCGACCGCTTCGTCGGTGACAACGAGGTCAAAACCAGCACCTTGTGGGGTAACACGCACCACTCCTGGTAACTGGGCTAGCTCAGTTTGTGTAAAGGGTCCTTCAACATAAATCCTGGTCCGACCAAACTGTTCCCGGATTTCCTGCACACCACCTTGTAGAATGACATTGCCTTTTTTGAGCATGGTCAGGTTATCAGAAATTTTGGTCACGTTATTCATATCATGACTTGAAAAAATAATCATAGCGCCTTGATCGCGCATACGAATAATTTCATGCATCATAATGCTTGTGTTAACAGGATCAAGACCTGAGAAGGGTTCATCTAAAATAATAAATTCGGGATTGAAAATCAGTGAGGCAATCATTTGCACTTTTTGGGCATTCCCTTTGGAGAGCGATTGCACCTTGTCCGTTGCTTTACCGACAACATCAAGACGTTTGAGCCAATCTGTTAGCGCAGTACGCGCATCACTCCGCCGCATGCCGTGAAGTTCAGCAAAATACAGGATTTGTTCCTCAATGGTCAGTTTCTGATATAAGCCACGTTCTTCAGGCAGGAACCCAATACGTTGTTTGTCTTGTTGCGTAATCGGATGATTATCCCAAGTAATCGTACCAGCAGTTGGCACGATGAAATTCAGAATCATGCGGAAAGTTGTCGTTTTACCGGCACCATTTTGTCCAATCAAACCCATTACCTGGCCTGGCTCAAGGATCATGTTTAATTGGTTAACGGCTAATTTGCTGTTAAACTTTTTAGTGAGTTGGGTCAGTTGGATCATATTTTGCTCCTTATATTAGCTGCGTCTGTTGCGGGCTGTCTGACAGGCGAAGTGTACGGAAAAATTTGGGATATCAGATGATACGAATTTTTGAGGTATTACTTTAGTGTTGCGAGTCACTTTTTGGAAACCGGCGACAGCCTATCAGTCGGTTATTATACAATTGATACTTTGAGTGTAGCGGACTTAACCTTAAATGTAAAGGCAAGGACAAAAGCTGATGTTGTCATCATTGCTAGCCTGCTACAGACGACGCTGGTGTGAAATGGGTTACCGGTGCCAATTCTGATTGGCATGGTCGTAATTTTGGATTGATGATTGACGCGATCGTATTTTTTCGGTATACT
>USIU01000179.1 GCA_900554745.1 uncultured Leuconostoc sp. | reverse complement strand
TGGATGGGGAAGTCATTATGGGCACAGCTGCGGTGGATGAAAGCGCCATTACAGGTGAATCGTCACCAGTGATTCGTGAAGCCGGTGGTGATCGGAGTTCGGTCACTGGTGGCACAACCGTTTTATCGGATAATTTACAAGTTAAGATTACCGCCCGGGCTGGAGAAAGTTTTCTTGACCAAATGATTCATATGATTGAAGGCGCAAAGCGTCAGAAAACGCCAAATGAAATTGCCTTACAAATTTTATTGGTGACATTGACGATTATCTTTCTCATTGTCGTGGCCACGTTGTTACCCTTTAGCCAGTTTGCCAATAGTAAAGCAGCGGCCCAAACGATTACGATTGCAAATTTGGCAGCCTTGTTAGTGTGCCTGGCACCCACTACAATTGGCGCTTTGTTGTCAGCCATTGGTATTTCAGGGATGAGTCGTTTAAACCAAGAAAATGTCTTAGCAAAAAGCGGTCGTGCCATTGAGGCGGCTGGGGATGTTGACATTTTATTGTTGGATAAAACGGGCACGATTACCCTGGGAAATCGACAGGCTGTGGCTTTTAAAACGATTCAAGGTGTTTCAGCGCATGACTTGGCCGAAGCTGCTCTGCTATCGTCAATGGCAGATGAGACCCCAGAGGGGCGTAGTGTGGTCAATTTGGCACGTGAGACCGCTCAGATGACCATTGATACAAAGCATTTGACGGATCCTGTATTTGTCCCATTTTCAGCGGCAACACGAATGAGTGGGGTCGATATCCAAACCGATCATTATCGTAAGGGTGCTGCTGATTCAGTGCAGCAATATATTTTGTCATTAGGTGCAAGTTGGCCGGCTGAGGCGACCAGTTTTGCTGAAGAAATCGCCAAAAATGGTGGGACACCCTTGGTTGTTACCAAAAATGCCACTGTCTTGGGGGTAATTGCGCTCAAAGATATTGTCAAGCCAGGCGTGCGAGAGCAGTTTAAAGCCTTGCGCAAGATGGGCATTAAATCGGTTATGATTACCGGTGATAATCCGTTAACAGCCGCCGCCATTGCGGCTGAGGCTGGCGTGGACGACTATATCGCCCAAGCAGTGCCCGAATCTAAATTAGCCGTGATCAAAAAGTATCAACAAGCCGGACATTTGGTCGCTATGACTGGGGATGGCACCAATGATGCCCCTGCCTTGGCGCAAGCCGATGTTGCGGTGGCAATGAATACAGGGACAGTCGCGGCTAAAGAAGCAGGTAATATGATTGATTTGGATTCTAGTCCAACCAAACTGATTAAAATTGTGGCGGTGGGCAAGCAATTGCTGATGACGCGTGGCGCTTTAACCACTTTTAGTATTACCAATGACTTGGCTAAATATTTTGCCATTTTACCGGCATTATTTGTCGGGCTTTACCCGCAACTGGCTGTGCTTAATTTTATGCACCTCACCAGTCCTAAAACAGCCATTTTAGCCGCATTGCTCTACAATGCACTGATCATTATTGGCTTAATTCCCGTTGCATTACGGGGTGTTCGCTATCGCGAATTAGGGGCGGAACAGTTATTGCGCCAGAACTTGTTGGTGTATGGCGTGGGTGGCATCCTCTTGCCATTTGTTGTCATCAAAATATTCGACATGATCTTAACGATTATTGGCATGAAATGAGGTAAAATATGTTTAAGATAATATGCAGGCAAGCCGGTCGTTTAATGCTTTTGCTGACGGTGTGTGTCGTGATGTATACTGGGGTAACGACTGTGCTGGCACAAGTTTTCATGCCGACCCAAGCCAACGGGCAACTCATCATGAAAAACCACCGGATTGTGGGTTCAGCACTAGTTGGCCAAACCACGACAAATCCTGCTTTCTTCATTGGGCGTCCGACCGTTGTGTCGAATCTTTCCGCCGTCAGTGCGGCGGAAAAACAGGCGATTGGCAAACGTGTTACCTGGTGGCATCAACTTGACCCACATAACCAGCAAGCGATCCCGGTTGATTTGGTCACCGGTTCTGCTGGGGGAACGGATCCATATATTAGTCTGGCGGGCGCAAATTATCAGCGGCAGCGGGTTGCCCAGGTTAACCATTTATCGGTGGCAACTGTCAACAAGTTGATTGCAGCACAAACAACGTCACCTTTGGCCAATTTATTTGGGGATCCGGCAGTGGACGTTGTCACTTTAAACCTTGCCCTCCAACGATTGGTTGCGCAAACAAAATAAATTGAGGAAACTATGGTCAAAAGTTCTGAGGCATGGCTACAAGACATTGTGGCACAACGACGCGGGCGTCTAAAAATATTTCTTGGCTATGCCGCAGGTGTTGGGAAAACATACCGGATGCTAGAGGAGGCACGGACACGCTTGGCGGCCGGGGATGATGTGGTGATTGGCCATGTTGAATCACATGGTCGCGCGGCAACGGCAGCGCTTATTGCAGGATTTGAGCAAATCCCTGAAAAACTGCCGGTGGGTCAACCCACGCTGTTAGGCGAGTTAAATGTGCCGGCCGTGATTAAAAGACGGCCGGATGTGGT
>USIU01000178.1 GCA_900554745.1 uncultured Leuconostoc sp. | reverse complement strand
CATCCAAGTTGGAGAGGGGTTCGTCCATCAAAATAATCTTAGCGCCAGACACAATGCTGCGCGCCAAGGCCACACGTTGACGTTGGCCCCCTGACAACTCACGTGGATAGCGATAAGCATAATCCGTCATATCCACCATCTCTAAAGCATCGGATAGCCGTTGTAACTGGGTGGCATGAGCCACTTTCCGCGCTTTTAAGCCAAAAGTGATGTTATCTGCAACCGTCATGTTGGGATAAAGCGCATAGTTTTGAAATACCATCGATAGATGACGGGCTTTTGGCGGTAAATCATTCATACGTTCGCCATCAATGATTAAATCACCACCCGTAATGGGTTCTAGGCCGGCAATCATTCTTAAAATCGTTGATTTACCTGAACCAGATGGCCCAACCATTACAAAAAATTCACCAGGCATAATGGTTACTGAGACATCTTTAATCACCGCTTCTTGCTGCTGATCATAGACTTTTTGCAGTCGTTTCAACTCAATCATACAATTCCCTACCTTTCCTAATGCTTTAATCGTAACAAGCGCATGTCAACGCTTCGTCAGTCAAATGATTGAAATTTGTAAATAATTGTAAAGCCGCAACCCACAAAAAAAAGCCAAGATGTCACCATCTTGACTTGTATGATACAGATTAGTACCCTTTATCTAAATCCACAACATTATAAGTTAAGCTGCCATCCGCAACAAATCCTGGCACATTCTTCTTAAATAACCGAAAGAGTCCTCCGGTACGCCCAAAGTTTTCATGTTCCCCCCAACTAGTATGTTGGGTTAACAAAATTTGGGGCCGTTCAAATAAGGGATGATGCATTGGCAAAGGCTCTGGCGTCGTAACATCTAGGGCCGCAAAACGCACGCGTGAATCATCAATTGCGGCCAACAAAGCTGTTTGATCCAGTGTCGTGCCACGGCCAATGTTTACAAATAGGAACAATTCATTGACCTGTTCAAAGAAGTACTCATCAAAGAAGTTTTCCGTATCTTTGGTACCCGGCAGCCCGTCTACCACCACGCGGGCTTTCGAGAGTCCTTCTTGATAATTAGTAATCGGATACACGGCATCAAAGCCCGGGACGGCCCGACCAGTTGTGTTAACACCATAAACAGTGCCACCAAATCCTTTAATTTGGGCCGCAATTTGTTGCCCAATGCGCCCAGTGCCAAACACTAACACTGGGAGTTCACTCACCATGTACTGGTCGGTAAATGGTTCCCAGTGCTGACGGGTCGCATAGACATTTAAGCCACGCGCAAAATATAAGATATAACTCAGCACAGTTTGCGCAATGGGCTCGGCTTTTAAACCACTGGCATTAGTCACGGTAATGCCACGCGCCTTCAATTCTTGCAAAGGTAAATAGTCCACCCCAGCTGACTGGGTCTGGATCCATTGTAATTTTGAATCGGGGTGGGCTAATATTTTTTCACCAATGCGGTTGTCCCAGGCATAACTAATCACAACATCGGAAATTTGGTCATCAGTAATCGTGTCTGGCGTGACAACGTCAATACCGTGGTCGGCCAAAAAAGCACGATCTTGCGCACTAATGGCTTTTACTGCTAGTAGTAACATCTGATTTTCTCCAATCTGTTTTCTAATGTTATCATAACGCATTATTTTCTAACTGTTCGCGTGATTTCAATGAGGTTTAAATTAAAATGTTGACATTTAATTAACTTCGTGCCATAATTTAAAACAACAAATCAAAGGAATTTAAAAATGTACTTATTTGCAACTGACAACTTCACAAACGTCATTAAGATCAACGCCGTCATTATTATGTGACTTCTCGCTGGTCTATTTTTGCTACCAGTCGAGAAGGCTTCTCGACTGGCGCAAAAATGTTGCTCAAAACGACATTTTCTAGAGGCGCTAGTATTCAACTAGCGCCTCTTTTCTTTTTGATTTTAATTACACTGTACTACTGTTGATTGAACGAGAGCGCGTCAACAGGCTACCACGGAGGAAAATCATATGGATCTAACTGCAAATGCAACCCCAACAATGGCCGAAAACGACCTATCCCTAACGGATAAGAAAGTTCAGCCCAAAACTTTCAGAGAAGTCGTCTTTGATGTATCAACCGGTATTTCTAATGCCATTTTGGCCGTGCTTGGCATGGGCCTCTTGATGTCATCGCTGGGTAATTTATTCCATTACACCCCCCTCATCCAAGCCGGACTGATGGGCCAAAAAATGCTCGCACCTGCGCTGGGCGTTGGTATTGCCATCATGATGCGGGCCAACATTTTAACAACTGGTGCGGCCTTGATTGCGGCGACAGTCGGCTCAAACGCCGTTTATTTCACCACAACAGTTGTTCCAGGCACGCATACTGCGACTGGTTGGCTCGCCAATCAACCGGCTGGTTCATTGGTCATGACGTCTGGTCAACCCATCTCAGCCGTGCTTGCAGCTATCTTGGCTGTCATGGTCGGCAACTGGCTGACTGGTAAAACACCGCTGGACATGATGTTGGTGCCATTGGCTGCAACACTGGCCGGTACCTT
>USIU01000177.1 GCA_900554745.1 uncultured Leuconostoc sp. | reverse complement strand
GACACGTAGCCCCTTGGCACCAAAACTTTCAGCATACTTCACCAAGTCGATGTTACCAAAATCAACACCGGCTGAGCGACCGTCATACTTCATTTCTTCTTGGAATTTCACCATGTCATAATGGGCATTATCATTCCATACGATATGCACTGTGTTCAACTTCAAACGGACAGCTGTTTCTAATTCCATTGATGAGAAGAAGAAACCACCATCACCAGAAACTGACACAGCCTTAGCATTTGGTCGCAACATTGCCGCTGTCATGGCCCATGGCAAACCAACACCAAGTGTTTGCATCCCATTTGAAATCAAGAAGTGACGCGCGACATATGACTTAAAATGACGGGCCATCCAGATGTAGTGTGAGCCAATGTCAGTGGCCACGGTCATATCGTCGGTCACATGTGCTTGGATGGCTTTAATAATGTTTAATGGATGGTTCAAATTACCTTGCGCTGGCGTGTAAGTTGGCTCATCTGATGCCCGTAAATCAGCCTTCAAAGTCTTCAAAGTCGCTTGACTTGCCTCAGGTAAAGCATAACCCGCTACACGTTCTGTTAATAAGTCCAGACTTTGTGCCAAGTTACCCACAAGTTGACGCTTTGGTACAAAATTATTGTCGATTTGGACTGGCGTGGTATCCAAGGCCACAATGTTCAAATCGTTTTCTTTATTCCAATTACGTGGTTCGTATTCAATCGCATCATAACCAACCGTGATGACCAAGTCAGATTGCTTCAACAACTTGTCCCCAGTTTGGTTACGGAAGAAGCCAATACGGCCAAAGAATGTGTCGGGTTCGAGTTCACGTGAAATCACGCCTGAACCTTGGAAGGTTTCTACAACCGGCAATGTTGTTTGCTGCAACAACTTATGCAAAGCTGCAACCGTATCATCATCAGAACCACGTGCCCCCACCAACAAAACAGGTAATTTTGCTTGCTTAATTTGTTCAGCTAACCAATCAAGATCAGCTAAGGCCGCAGCGCCTTGCTTCGCATAAGGCATTGGTGGCAAAGCTTCAACGGCTACCGGTGCATCATCCACATCTTGTGGTAATGACACAAAGGCCGCACCCTTTTTAGCCCCATTAGCAGCCGCAAACGCATTGGCGATAATTTCTGAAATGTTGTTGGGATCTTGAATTTCTGAACTATAATTCGTAATTGGGGCAAACAACGCCACCGAATTCGTTGATTGGTGCGTCAAACGATACAGATCCTTACGTGGGACTTGACCGCCAATGGCCACTACCGGATCGCTTTCAGCGCTTGCTGTCATCAAACCGCTGACCAAGTTTCCCACCCCAGGTCCTGACGTGACAATTGTCACGCCGGGCTTACCAGTAATACGGGCAAAAGCCTGTGCCATGAAGACAGCATTTTGTTCGTGACGCGTCACAATTAATTTGGGTACTTTTTGACCAGGCGCTGGATGTTCCAACGTCGTAAAGAGACGATCAATCTTGGCGCCGGGAATTCCGAACACCAAATCAATTCCGTGATTCGTCAAGCTATCTGCAACAATATCTGCACCGTACTTTTGATCTGACATGTGATATCAAGGATAATTAACACACTAATCGACACTGACACCAGACAAGTCGGTCAGTAATTATCCATTCCTCCATTTTTTTCAATAAGCTTATCATAGCACTTTTTAACAGGTTATGTTCAAAAAAACTTTGTGAAATACATCGCTATATCAGTGTTCTTTCTTTCACAAGCTGACGCATTAGCCAAATAAAAAAAGTTATCCGTCCTGGAGAACTTTTGTCGTTAATCACTGAATTCAAAGACAAAGTCTGAATTATTGATCCGTACATCATCGCCATCTTTAGCGCCTGCTTCACGTAGGGCATCATCAACCCCCATATGACGCAATTGGCGGCCAAAGCGCATAATCGTGGCATCACGTTGAATGTTGGTCATCAAGAACAACTTCTCAACTTCTGCACCGCCAACAACCCATTGCTCAGCTTCTTCATCCCATTCAATTGTAAAGTCATGCTTTTCTGGCTTAAACTCATACGTCTTTTCAGTTGGTGTCGTTTCAACCACTGGACGATAGCTTTCTGGCGCTGGTGCCGTTGCCAACGTATCAGCCGTGACCCGCATTAAGTCTTGAACCCCATCACGTGTTAAGGCTGAGATCGGCATAATCTTTGGTTGCGTTGGTAAGCCTGAATCGGCCGCCACTTGTTCTCGGAACTTAGCTAAATTATCCGCTGAATCTGGCATATCCATTTTGGTTGGCACGATAATATGTGGTCGCGCCAAAATGGTTTCATCATATTGTTGCAATTCATCCAGAATCTTACGATACTGCGTATAGGGATCCGTCCCTTCAATGCCTGACATATCAACCAAGTGCAAAATGACCTTGGTCCGTTCAACGTGACGTAAGAATTGGAACCCTAACCCAACACCTTGGGCGGCTCCTTCAATCAAGCCCGGCAAGTCCGCCATGACAAAATCACGTTCATCAGGCAAACGGACCATCCCAATGTTAGGTGCCAACGTTGTGAA
>USIU01000176.1 GCA_900554745.1 uncultured Leuconostoc sp. | reverse complement strand
CCAGTTTTGGTTTTTTGAGTCCAAAAGCCTTGTAGTAAGCCGATAAGAAGGCCGCATCTGTGGGTTCACCATTAATTTCCCATGTCCCATCTTCATTGGTTAAGAACGTATCGTTAGCTTGCTGCCCCATTGTCAAAAACATCTCAAGCGCTGGATCCTGGGTCGCATCAACTGCTGTGTCGGCTAACAAAATCTCGCCTTCCGGTGCATAACCCGTACCAGTGATACGATAATGCTTTTGCCCAATGACAATGTCTTGAATCGTCATTTCATTCTTCGTTAACGTACCGGTTTTATCCGACGCAATGATATCGACAGCGCCCAACGTTTCCGCAGCAGGCAACGTTTTGACAATTGCATGTTTTTTGGTTAACTTCTGCACCCCAGTTGCTAAAATAATGGAAGTCGCCGCCGGCAGGCCTTCGGGAATTGAACCGACAATCATGGCAATAATGGCCATCACAAGAGTTGGCAAACTATAAATTTGCAAGAACCACCCGAGCCCAAACATGATCACAGCAACCGCAACGATCAACCAGGAAATCCCGCGACCCAAACTATCTAATTCACGGATCAGCGGTGTCTTTTGAGCTGAGACATCGGCTACACTTTGCGAAATTTGCCCAATTTGTGTCTGCACGCCAGTGGCGACAACGATTCCCGTCGCACTACCATTCGTGACAGCGGTCGAAGCATAGGCCATATTGCTGCGCTCCGCTAATGGCACTTGTCCAACTAAGAGCATATTATTTTTGAGGACAGAGTCGGCCTCACCTGTCAAAGAAGACTCTTGAATCCGTAAATTATCCGCGTCAATGAGTCGCAAGTCAGCAGGGACATTATCCCCAGCTTCTAAATAAACGAGGTCCCCTGGGACCAGTTCGCGCGATGGGATATCAAAACGTTCCCCATCACGAATCACCGTGGCCTCAACGGACAACATGTTTTTAATTTTATCTAACGCATTACTTGCATTGACTTCTTGTAAGTAGCCAATTAACGCGTTAATCAAGACCACCAGCCCGATGACAATCGCATCTGAATAGTGGTGCATTAACGCAGTCAAGCCAACCGCAACCAGTAGAATATAAATGATCACGTTATTGAACTGGCGCAAGAATATCTGCCATTTTGGCGTTTTCTTGGCGTTTAATTCGTTGTAGCCAAACTTTTCAAGTCTCGCTGCGGCTTGTTGTGAATCGAGACCGTCAGGAAAATTGCCTTGCAATGTATCCACGGTTTCGGTCCACGACTGTTGGTAGAAATCTGATGAATTCAATAACGGAACGTCATCAGCTTCATTTGATTTGGTGCTCATAAAATAACACACTCCTTTAAGAGAAAAATTCTTTGCGTCTTGCTGTTTAAGGTTGGCCGCCAAATCAGGTGATTTGGTAAGTCAGTTTCCCACGCACGTGCGCCGCTACTCCCGCAAGGAGTGTTTAATTTTGAACAAATGAGATTAATATAACAATTCAAGTATATACTATCACGAATTCAGTTGTCAATTATTGACGTAACCACATTTTTTTCTGATACAACCAGCCGTTAAATATATTCGCGACACCAATTCCTAAAGCCAAAGACACCGCGACACTACCAGTATTAAATAACCCTTTCAACACGGCGGTTAAATTATTTTCCGACAGTTTTTGTAAGGTACTAAAGGCCATCCCGCCCGGTACCAAGGAGATCAAAGCCCCCACGTAGATCATCGTCACCGGCACACGAAAACGGCGTGCTAGAAAAAAGCCTAACATGCCTACTACCAATGATGCCATAAAATTGGGCAGGACAATGCTGTGATGCACGCTATCTAACACATAATAAACCACCCAAGAGCAAACACCGGTAATCCCAGCCCCAAGTAAGGCACGTTTTGGCACGTTAGCAATAATTGAAAATCCGACACTCGACAACAAGGCCAACAAAGTACTTAGAATCAAATCCGTCATAAGTCATTACCTCACATCAATCTTACAAGTTCAAATGCAATCCACACACCAGCAACTAGCGAGGAAACGACCAGTAAAGCGGTAATCGACCGCACCAAGCCTGACAGCACGTCCCCCATAATGATTTCACGGATGGCGTTGGTCATGGCCAGACCAGGGACTAGTGGCATCACTGCCCCCAAAATCGCCGACAATGTCGAAATCTGCGGAAATAAGCTATGACTCATCAAGACAAACAAGCCAATTGCTAAACCACCAATAAATTCTGGTGCATAGGGTGTTTTCGATTTTTTGTCTGTCAAAACATAAGCCAGATAACCAATGACACCGGCAAAAAACATCATCACATAATCCAGCGGTGTCCCTTTTGCAATCAAGGAAGGCGCCATCCCCACTAAGCCAGCGCTAAATACCTTTAAAGCCAGCGGGAAATCCACCACCTGCTGCTTTAACGTCTCGATACCGGCATAAAATTCTGCTGGGGTAATTTGCCCGGCCACCAAACGACGTGATAGCGTGTTCACGCGGTCAACCGTTTGGAGATTAAAACCAGAAATGCGCGCCTTCACCAATTTCGTTTGCACGCCATTGTTTGCGGA
>USIU01000175.1 GCA_900554745.1 uncultured Leuconostoc sp. | reverse complement strand
CCGCCGATACCAAATCTGCACTGCATCAACTTGAACTTAACGCTACTTTCCTAGCGGGCAGTCAACAAGCCGTGACGCAAGTCATTCAAGCATTAACGATCAATGATTATGCTCAATTAACGCAAGCACTCCAAGCCAATCAAAACGTGCTACAAACCCATTTACCCGCAGGTTATGTCACGCCAAAGCTAGCTCATCTCCTTGGCACGTTAAACCAGATTGCCGGTAAAATTAGTGGTGCGGGTTATGGTGATAATGGGTTTGCCATTGTGACTGACGATGCTACAGCTCTGATCCAGTCGTGGCAAGCAGCTGGTATCGATCCCCTATTGATGACGATTTTTCCCGAAAACGAGGTGCATTATGACTGAATCTGCGCAAGCTCACCGTAAAGATGAACATCTATCCCTTGGTGTCAAACTTTGGCGGCAACAAGAAAACAATCCGATTGGCGCAACCTTTGCCGATGTGCGCTGGTTACCAGCGACTTTCCCAGAAATGGCCGTTGCCGAAGCAGATGTTCGCACAACCCTGTTTGACCAGACATTTGATTGGCCGTTTTACATTGAAGCCATGACAGGTGGCTCAAGTCTAACTGGCCGTATTAATGGCCAACTCGCCAGCGTCGCCAAAACAACTGGTTTAGCGATGGCCGTCGGCTCACAATCCATTGCCCTCAAAGAACCTGAAGCCGCCCAAACCTTTAAAATTGCCCGGAAAAACCATCCGGACGGCTTTTTAATCGCAAATCTGGGCGCTGATCATCCAATTGGGCATGTTCGGGACGCTATTGATATGATTGAGGCCAATGCCATTGAACTCCACGTCAACGTGGCCCAAGAACTTGTCATGTCTGAAGGCGATCGTGCCTTCTATTGGCTGGATAACTTAGCCACTGTCATTGCCAAATCACCAGTCCCAGTCATTGTCAAAGAGGTTGGCTTTGGCATGAGTCAAAGTGCCTTTGAAACCTTGAAACAACTACAGCCAGCTGCCATTAACGTCGGCGGTGCTAATGGCACGAACTTTGCGGTCATTGAACGACGTCGTAATCGTCAAGTCGATCCGTTTAACATTGACCAATTTGGCCTATCAACCGTTGAGAGTTTATTATCAGCACAATTGGCACAAAACACGGTACCATTGATCGCCACTGGTGGCATCGCATCACCCAATGACATCATCACCAGTCTCATGTTAGGGGCTACCATGACGTCCAGTGCCGGGTACATGCTCAACACGCTCATGACCCAAGGAGAAGCCGGTCTCATCGCAGAAATCACATCATGGCAACGTGCGCTGCCACGTCTGATGACCTTGCTTGGTGCCCGTCATATTTCAGAACTACCAGCAAAACCACGCTTGTATGCATCAACGCTTCAAAACTTTATCACTCAAAGCAAAAACGCAACGCCTTAAGGCGTTGCGTTTTTATGTGGTTATTTAATCAAATCAATTTTATCAAAATCAATAATCGCAATCACTGGTAAGTTCCGGAAGAAATTATTGTAATCCATACCGTAACCAACCAAGAATTCATCAGGCACATCCAGACCAAAATAGTCCACATCAAAGTCAACCACCCGGGCTGCTTTTTTGTCAGCCAAAGCCACTGTGGTCACACTAGCAGCGCCTTTTAATTCAAAATAATTCTGCAACCATTGCATTGTCCGACCAGAGTCAATAATTTCATCAACAATCACAACATCACGGTCAGTCAAATCCATGCTGACATCATGGACCACTTTAACTTGACCTGTTGACGAAGCGCCTGAATAACTTTTCACATCGACAAAATCGAAATCAACGTCCAATGGCATTTTCCGGAGCAAATCGGTAGCAAAAATCACCCCACCCTTGAGGACTGCAATAAAAACTGGTCGCTTATCATTCTGCGCAAACTTACTGGTGAGTTCATTAGCGACCCGTTGCACTTGGGCTTGAATGTCGGTTTCCGTTGCTAAAACTGTCTTAATTGCTGGATGGTTAATTAGTGATGTCATGCCAAACCTACTCTCTTAAAAATTTCATCAACATGACGCAAGTGATAGTGATAATCAAAGGCATCATCAATTTGTGCTTTAGTCAAATGGGCCGTAATGGTTGGATCCGCATCTACCAAGTCACGGAACATCAAGTGTTCATCCCATGAACGTGCTGTCAATGGTTGGACCGTATCATAGGCTTGTTCACGTGACAAGCCGGCATCAATTAAGCTCAACAACAAACGTTGTGAATAAATCAAACCGTATGTCCGATCCATGTTGTGACGCATTGTTTCAGGGAAGACACCCAAATTCTTCAAAATACCTGTTTGACGATTCAACATGTAATCCAATGTTGTCGTTGCATCAGGCAAAATAATACGTTCAGCTGAAGAATGAGAAATGTCACGTTCATGCCACAATGTCACATCTTCCAGTGCTGTTACGGCATAACCACGCAAGACACGTGCCAATCCCGTGATATTTTCATTACCAATTGGGTTACGCTTGTGTGGCATCGCTGAAGAACCCTTTTGCCCCTTGGCAAAGCCTTCTTCAACCTCATGGATTTCTG
>USIU01000174.1 GCA_900554745.1 uncultured Leuconostoc sp. | reverse complement strand
GTCTGACGATCAACCGTGGTAATCAACGTCACTTCAGCCCCATTTTCGGCGGCAGCTTGCGCTAATGCATAGCCCATTTTCCCACTAGATTTATTGGTCAAAAAGCGGACTGGATCTAACGCCTCACGCGTCCCCCCAGCTGTGATGACCACTTTTTTGCCTTGCAACTGGCCCGCTTGCGCCCGGAGTCGAATAGCCGTCTCTGCCAAAATGGCTTCCGGTTCCGGCAAACGCCCCTTAGCAGCATAACCCTCCGCCAAAAAGCCTTCCGCGGGTTCAATCACCAGCCAACCGTCGGCCGCAAGCGTTGCCAAATTACGAGCAACCGCTGGATTGGCCAACATCACATCATTCATGGCGGGAGCCATAATTTTTGGGGCCGCTGAGGCCATGATTGTTGCAGTTGGCGCATCATCGGCTAAGCCATTCGCTAATTTCCCAATGATATTGGCTGTTGCGGGGACAACAAAAATGATATCCGCCCACTTAGCCCAATCAATATGCACCACCGCAGTCGTCTGGCCAACAAATAAATCGGTTAACACATCGTGGCCAGATAAAATGGCAAGGGTTTTACTGGTAATAAATTCTTGTGCTGCTTGTGTCATCGCCACCCGGACATGGGCGTGATCTTTCACAAGTAAACGTACAAAGCTGGCCGCCTTATAGGCTGATACGCTGCCTGTCACGACAACCAGCACATTTTTTTCTTTAAACATTTTCCCTACCAAGCACAACAAAGTGTGTGTGCATGCCTTTAATTCTTGTGACGGTTTTTGAAAAGTGCCATCACTTACTGAAAAAATTGTAACACATTCCGTCAACCCCTGCTGATGTCACGCAAAAAGCGCTGATAAACCAGCGCTTTAATTTAACCTTTATCAAATAATTTACCGGCCACGGGTAATTGGCCCAAAGTTGCCATTTTTTTGCCATCAACAACAACCAAATTCGTTGCCGAATTTGCCAAGGTTGAGAAAGCATTAATTGATTGATTTTGGAAATACTTATCATCGGCCCCGGCCAAACCAGCTTGCACCGTGTCAATCCGGTAACGTTCCGCATCAGCCCGCGTTTTAGTGGCATCCGCTTCGGCTTTAGCCGTGGCCATCAAGGCATCGTTTTTGGCCTTTGTCGTGAGTTCGATTGAACGCGCCTCACCTTCGGCTTTGGCGATGGTAGCCACGCGTTCACGATCGGCTGTGAGCTGCTTGTCCATAGCTTCCTGAATTGAAGCTGATGGCCGCAATTCATCGATATTAATCCGGTCAACATTAATGCCATACGTGTTCGTCAAATCACCAATTGCTGAAGCCAATTGGACGTTAATTTTAGTAGTTGACCCGAGGGCTTCATTTAGTTCCATCCGACCAATAATATCACGCAAATGGCCGCGCACAAGTTGCGCCATCGATTCCACCGAATCCGTATTTTCATACATATATTTAACGGCATCCGTCACGTGATAGTTCAAAGTGACACTGGCCTTAATATCGGCGTTATCAGCTGTAATCACCGAATAATCTGGTAATCTCAGGGGGCGCATCGCTAAACTAACCGTGCGAATTCTTTGGAAAAATGGGACATAAAAATGCAACCCCGCTTCTTTCCGCGTCCGAAACTTACCAAGTGTTTCAACTAATCCCACATTGTTTTGTGGCACAATCTTAAAAAATAACATTTTTCTCCCCCTTATGCTACACGACATCAAAATCAGTTGCAGGCTTTAATTCACGCAACGTTAAAATATTCCCAGTCGCCTCAATTACAACGTATTGCCGATCAAACTTAGCTGAAGCTGCATTATCGATTAAATATCGATAATAAATGCCAGATACCAGTACCAAGCGATTAACCAAATCGAAATGATCACCTGAAATAACCTGACCTACAATTTGCCGTTCCTCAAACGTTTCGGGCTGCGCGCCTGCTTCGAGTATTTTGGTCAAATAACTATTTAATGAGCGTCCCTCTACCGCGGCCTGTTCAGCTAAAAGGTCATGTAATTCAGGCGTAATCCGCAATGGAATGTGACCTGATTTATGAGTTTTTTCTTCATTAATATTTTTCATATATTAATGATATCACATTTGTATCAAATAAGACAATGGGTAAAATCTCATCAAAAAAAAACACGCCTTTTCAGGACGTGTTGTTTAGGCATGATTCGCATTTAAAACATTTTGTACAACCGCGTAATCCCCAATATAAGGTTCATCAACACCGTTAATCTTTTGGTAAGGGTCTTCACCCTTTCCCGCGACAATCACGATATCATGCGGCTTAGCCTGAGCAATGGCTTGTTGAATAGCTTGAATACGATCCATTTCAAAATGCACCGTCACCTCAGGATTGGTAATATGGGCGGCAATTTCTTTAGCGATTGCCATTGGCGATTCAAATTGTGGGTCGTCAGCTGTTAGATAAACCGTATCCGCAAACTCTGATACCACCTGTCCAAAGTCAGCGCGACGGGAAACACCTTTATTGCCTGGTGCCCCAATCACCACTGAAACTTCACCATCCGGGTATTGACTCTGGGCAAATTGCAACAGTGCTCGCATTGACGCATAGTTATGGGCATAATCAACAAACGCGACACCATGCCCAGGAATCGGCAAGCTC
>USIU01000173.1 GCA_900554745.1 uncultured Leuconostoc sp. | reverse complement strand
GTGGCAACGGCGTAGTTGGTGATAACCAATAGGGCTGGTCGGTTTGTTCAAACTGAGCGACATATAGTGTCTGCGTTGCGTGGTCAAACAGCATGAGTTCATCATAAAGACTAAACCGCGCAGGATCGCCTTCATAACTGACAAACCCTAAAATTTCAGGCTGAATTGGCCAATCTGATAATTCGGTCAGTTGTGTCGTCCGCAGCGCATCCACTGCTTCCGGAAAGGATAAGCTCGTTTTTTCTTGGTTCAAACGAACCACCCCATCACGTTGCGTAACCGTTGCAAACGGCGCATGGGCCAAGATACTAAAGTGTTCTGACGCTTCTGGCTGACTCGTATAGAGAAAAACAATTTCCTCATCTGGTTGATAATGCGCTAAGAAAATATCCCAAATTGTTGCCTTGTCACGCTTAAATTTTTTCAAAATCCCGTACCTGTTCTAAGAAATTATTTAACATGTCGTACCCATGCGCCGTCATCCAACTTTCAGGATGAAACTGTACTGACCAGATTGGTAGTGTTTGGTGATGCATGGCTTGAATCACCCCATCTTCACTACGCGCATCGACACAAAAAACAGGCGGTAATGCCGTCACAATCAACGAATGATAGCGGGCCACCTGAAGTTGTTGCGGTAACCCTGTCAAAAGCCCTTGACCATTATGCGTTAAGGTGGCTGTCACCCCATGTTGTGGCCGGTCGCCGCGAACGACTTGGCCACCAAAGACATCTGCAATCACTTGGTGCCCCAAACATACCCCAAGAATCGGTAAGCGTCCCGCATAAATTGTCACGACTTGGCGAGAAAATGCGGCTTCTTTGGGCGTTTTTGGGCCTGGGGAAATCACAATCGCTTGATAGTCAGCAACCACCGTGTCCGGTGATTGTCGCACTTGTGTTGCCAACGCATCCGCTTCGGTAACGACCGTCACTGTCTGCCCCAATTCTTTAAAGTAGGTTACTAATAAGTAAGTAAATGAATCGTAATTGTCAATTAATAAAATACGCATGGTCACCTCATTGCTTTCATTATACTAAAAAAACGCCTACAAAGCGGCGTTTTCTCGATCTAATTGAATTTCTTGACCACGGGGTGATTGCGCAAAGCGGGCAATCATCGCTTGGAGTTCTGGTAACGTGACATTGGCGCCAAACACTTCACTGCCAGGTTCCAGCATGATACCATTTGCCAGCGGTCCAATAAACAAACTATCAAAACCTAAATCATTGATAAATGACCGCACAATCGTGATGTCATCGTCATCATCGCCTGCCAACGCTAGTGCCTTACGTTTTGGCGTTCCTTGAGGCACTGACTCGTCAAACAAATCATGATATCCCATATGATTAAAGGCTTTGACCACGCGACTGTTTGGCAAAAAGCGCTGGACAAGCTCACTTGATGACTGCAAGGGATTGGTTAAATCAGTGCGAATCCCATCGACTTCCCACCAATAATTCATGGCATCTAGCACGAGTTTCCCATCTAAACCAGAACGGTCAATCGTTTCATATTTACTTAGCGGTAAAGCTAAAATGACTAAATCAGCCTGCGCCCCCGCTTCTGCGGCCGTGACAGCTTTGGCACCAGGGGCTAAGACTTCGACCGTTAATGCAATTTTTTCAACGGGGCCCGAACCGGCAATCAGGACCTCATATCCCGCTTTTAAGGCTAATTGTGCTAAGACAATCCCGACCTTACCTGCGCCAAAAATACCAACTGTTTGAATGGCCATCCTTAATCCTCCGCTAATAATTCTCGTACCCGTGGGATTACTTCCGTGGCATATAATGTAATCATTCGTTCACGGGCTGCCGCTGGCTGTTCGCCAGCCCCATAGACCAAATCAAAGCGACCCACACCAAGTGTTTTAATCGCTTTTGCCATGCGTTGCGCCACCACTTCTGGCGTCCCAACATACATGGAACCGGACGTAATTTCATGTTCAAAATGTTCACGAGACATTGGCGCCCAGCCACGCGTGACCCCAATCTTATCAAAGGCCAGCTTAATATTTTCCCAAGCCATCTCAACCGCCGCTTCTTGGGTATCGGCAATGAAACCGTGTGAGTGCATGCCAAGTGGGTGCGTTGGCATGCCAAATTGCTGCGCAGCGCGTTCGTAAAGTTCAACGTATGGCTTAAAACGGATCGGATCACCACCAATAATGGCTAAAATAACCGGGAAGCCAAAATGTGCCGCCCGAACAATCGATTCTGGTGAGCCGCCAACCCCGACCCAGGTATCTAAATGACCACTTTCAGTTTTTGGAAAGACGTTGGCTTGCTTCAAACTCTGTGTCAATTCGCCTTGCCAATCAAACGGCTTTTCTTCGAGCAACTTTGAAAACATCGCGATTTTTTCTTCAAACAAAGCGTCGTAGTCGCCAAGATCGTAGCCAAATAACGGGAAGGACTCCGTAAAGGAACCACGCCCAAGAATGACTTGCGCACGACCGTTAGACACCGCGTCCAACGTTGAAAAACGCTCAAACACGCGGACCGGATCATCGGAACTTAACACCGTCACCCCAGAACCCAGGGTAATTTGCTTTGTTTGTGTGGCAATGGCCGCCAAAACAGTTTCGGGACTTGAAATGGCAAACTCCTCACGGTGATGTTCGCCCAGCGTGATGACATCAACACCTAAT
>USIU01000172.1 GCA_900554745.1 uncultured Leuconostoc sp. | reverse complement strand
TGGGTTCCGGTGACAATTTGGCATTTTCAATCGCATCATGAATGGCAGCCAAATCATTGCCATCGGTAATGCGTCGTACATCCCAACCATAACTGGCAAACCGGGCCACGTTGTCAGCCGTATCGGCGCGCGCCCGCTGCCCGTCTAAACTCACCTGATTGTCATCGTATAAGACAATCAATTTTGCCAATTCTTGTTGTCCGGCTAGCGTCGCAACTTCATGACTGATGCCCTCCATCAAGTCGCCATCCCCGACTAGCGCATAAGTGAAGTGATCAATCACCGTTGGAAATTGCGCATGGAGCTTGGCTTCGGCCATCGCCATGCCCACCGCCATGCCAAGCCCTTGGCCCAGTGGACCAGTCGTCGCATCCACGCCGGGCGTTACCCCTACTTCGGGATGGCCGGGCGTTTTTGAATGCGGTTGGCGAAACGCAGCTAAATCAGCCGTCGACAACGCAAAACCCGCGGCATGCAACGTCGCATATAACAAGGCTGATCCATGTCCTGCAGATAACACAAACCGATCACGATTGTAGGCATTAGGTTGCGCCGGATCCACGACCAATTGGTTGGCATACAGTTCATAGAGCATTGGTGCTGCACCCAACGCAATCCCTGGATGTCCCGACCCTGCTTTGGTTATCATTTGGTTGGCGAGAAGTCGTAATTGATTAATTGTCTGTGTGGCAATATCAGGTTTTATTAATGTTTCACTCATTATTTTCCCTCATAAAAAAATCGTGCTCGGGGTGTAACACCCGGCACGATTTACCACAACAGTTTGACTGTTAAAATAAAAAGCCACTAAGTGTTACATTCCACTTAGTGACCCAACCTTGAAAAACTTCTGGCCGCTAAGTGCGTCGATGACCGACGCACTTAACATGCGACGGTGCTACATAAACCAGAAGTAGTAATAACTATTGTTTTTCAAGATTGTGTTGTTCATGATTTTTCTCTCGTTTTGATTTGATGGTTTTACTATACCGTTAAAAATGAAAGTTGTCAACATTAGATTAAAAATAAGTGATAATTATTTAATGTAACGGTGAATCACCGGATAAACAGCTGCCACCACGTAAACCCCGATTAAGCGATCAAGGTAATCTGTGCCAACTTGAACCAAAAAGACCGCCACAACTTCATTAATGCCCATACCATGAAGCACTTGCACAATCATACTTGATCCGGATGACGTGATCCCATGAAAAAGAATCACAGTAATAATCGTGCTCACAATTGTGGCTGGCAAGGAAATCACCAACGCTAACCACCAAATATTTTTAATGTCGGTTGGCTTAAACTTGCGATACACAAAACCAGCCATCAAGGCCACGGTAATTTGACTCGGCATGTAATAAATCGAGAACAAATCACCAGTGGTGCCGTTAATTAAGGCTGTCAACACACCGGTGATGACCCCGCCAACTGGCCCAAAGAACGCACTGCCTAGCAATGTGCCAATCGTATCCAGATAAATGGGCAAACGTGTATAAAGCGCCAAATGGCTACCTACAATGTTAATCACAATAAAGAGGGCAATCAGTGCAATTTTTTGTGCTGAAAATTTTTTTGTCATGATAATCGCTCCAAGTCTGTCGCGATGTTATCAAGCTCTTTTTCAATTGTTGTCACATCGCGTGTTAATAAGCCACCCACAATATAAGCCATGGCCTGTTTTGCGTCAATTTGTTGCAAAATTTTGGCATTTGCAGGTCGCTGCCAAAAATCGGCCCCATCGACAATACTTTGTCCCAAGGCAACCCCGGACGTGACCACCGTCACATATTTGTCAATGGTGTTTGCCAATTCGGGATGCAGGGCGTAAACCATGACCAACGGATCATTAATCACGGCCCCCAAGACATGTTCTTGGGCCCAATGGAAATCAAAGTAAAATGGCAAGATTTTGGCAATCAAAGCTGATTTATCAGCATCCAAATACTGCATCATTTGCAAAATATTGGGCGTCATGACGATTTTACGCGTCACGTCTAGTGGTACCAATTCAATCAGCAACGGACTGTTTTGGAAAACATAATCCGCCGCATCAGGATCGACCCAAAAGTTGTATTCGGCCACTGGTGACGTGTTGCCGTTTGTCTGATAGGCCCCGCCCATCACAATCAAACGCGACACATGTGACCAAAGTTCTGGTTGCGTTTTCAGCGATTGGGCGACATTGGTTAATGGCCCTAACGCCATAAACCAAACGTCGTCATGTGTGGACAACAAAGCTTCATACCCTGCTTGCGCATCTAATGGCGACGCACTGGCTTCGGTCACGGGTGGTAAATGGCTTTCGCCCATACCATCCATTCCATGGGTATCTTGGGCGCTGACATAGTCATGCACCCACGGTTTGGTCGCGCCAGCAAAGACGGGAATATCTAATCGATCGACTTCACGCAAGACTTTTAACGCATTGGCGACGCCAATCTCTGTGGGGACGTTACCGGCAACAATTGAAATCCCAATGACCTCAATCATTGGTGATTGTAGCGCGACCAGTAACGCGAGGCTATCATCAATACCGGGATCGGCATCGATAATCACTTGATGTTTTTGCATTATCTCTCCTACCTTTCAAGGGTTCTTGGTTTTTTATCCTGGGCAGCATTTCGAACCAGTCCAACGGGTAGCCGTTGATTTTTGATAAAT
>USIU01000171.1 GCA_900554745.1 uncultured Leuconostoc sp. | reverse complement strand
TAACAGCAACACGGGCCAAAAGCTTGGCCATCAATTGGCCAATAGCCATTGCGCAAGCACAACAACATGAGCAGCGCGTCTATCGCTTTTATGCAACCTTTGCAGAAATCCCTAACCAACCAAGAACCATTAAGCGTCGGCGTTATTTGGATGGGGTGATAAAAACATTGACAAAACGCCAGTCGGTCATGTATCGTTTATATTTGATACGTTTGGCGCGAGATAATGACAGTTTGCCGTTAGTGCTACGATTAGCAGTTTTAGGCGTGGGACTAGTCTGGGCATTAGATCACGCACCATTATGGCTAGTGGCTATCATTGCAGCAGCAGTCCTGTATTTAATTACGTTTCAACTCCTACCGTTATCTGCCAATACACAACAGATATTGTGGACACACTTAATGCCGATAATGCCAGCAGCACAGCAACAGGCATTTATCATGTTGATGCAACAAATGACGGCTCTCGTTGCGAGTTTGTTAGTGCTAGCGAGTCTATCACACGGTTGGTCAACGATGGGGGCAACACTGATTAGCGTCGTGGTGATGTGGCTATTTTTAAGTTATCGTTATCTGCCCAAACAATTAAACAAGAAAAGATTTTAAGAAGAAAGGCAATCAATGCGGCATGATACGCATTGATTGATGTCATACTGATGCATCTACGAGCAAAACCTTGGGCGGCCGATTGGTTGGCGGCCCATTCAGATATTGTGATTGATCAAGAGCGGGCGACTGCACAAATTGGCAAGTGGCAAGACTTGTTTGATCAAGAACAACCGATTCATGTTGAAATTGGTTCCGGAAAGGGGCAATTTATCTTGGGGATGGCTTTGGCTCATCCTGAGATTAACTACATTGGCATGGAAATCCAAGAAACAGCGATTGCGATTGCTGCGCGTAAAAGCTTTGACCAAGTTGGTAAGTTGCCGAACTTACGCTACATTTACGGTAATGGTAATGGCGTTGAAACGTACTTTGAAAAGGCCGAAGTCGCCAAACTCTATTTGAATTTCTCTGATCCTTGGCCAAAAAAGCGTCATGAATCACGACGTTTAACTTACAAGTCATTTTTGAAGTCATACGAAGCTATTTTGCCAGAACATGGTGAAGTTGAATTTAAGACCGATAACCGCCACTTATTTGAATACTCAATGGTGAGCTTCATGGACTATGGCATGCGTTGGACAGCCGATGATTATACGTTGGATTTGCACGCGGATGCCGATAAGGTTGCTGGTAACATTGAAACCGAGTATGAACAAAAGTTCTTGGCGAAGGGGCAGCCAATCTATAAGATTAAGGCGCACTTCTAGTCCCGCAAGGGTTACAGCTGTCTATTAAAAATAAAAACACTACTCAAATTGAGTGGTGTTTTTATTGTTTGGGGACATTTGGGGACTTGAAGATAAAATCAAAAAGGCGTCATATCAGCTAAATTTGCTGATATGACGCCTTTTTGGTTGACTAAATGTCGATTAAAAAGGGGGTGCTGTACTTATTCTTCGTAAATATCGTCAGCATCACCACGATTATTGATAATTTTGGCTTCCATGTAGGGCACAGTGATGTCACCGCGGTTAGGCGCATTGTATCGCTTTGTGCCATCGCCAATACCCGATACTGTGATGAGATCATCTTCTAAAATACTGTTATTTTTAAGTAAGTGGCGATCAATTTCGACTAAGATCACGTGATCATCATTATTATCGACCGCAATGGGGACTTCAATTTCGTCATCTGCCACATTGACCACTTGTAATACACGACCAGTGAACTTTAATTTTTTATCATCGTATTGCGCAGGATTGCGGGCAACTTGCGTGTAAGTGATGCCGGACTGATAGGCTTTCGGATCTTGATCGTGGGCATCAAGCTTTGATTCTGCAATCATCGTGACGACTAACGCACTCACGCAGGCAAGCGCAACGATAAAAGTGATAATGACTGTACGCAAACGAATCGCCCCCTGACGTTTGCGCATTTTATCAATGACGTAAATTACCAACAAAACGATAAATGCGATTGTCGCAATTAGAGATAGTATGGAAAAAATTTCTGTCATCTCATAACTCCCTAAAGCCTTTTAATGTGGATGCTCAGCACATGTGATGTTTGGTTAGACATTGGCATGATCCAATATGTACGCCCAATTGGGCATCAAGCAAATACCGGTTTATTGTATTTGCTTTTCTTGATAAGCCGTTGGTTGTGTTTCAGCAGCGTCCATAATGGCGGCGCCGATGATGCCGGCAAAAAAGACAAAAACGATAAAGAACGCAATAATGAGTGTTCTAAGATTAATGGCACTTGGTCGCTTGTTGATTTTGTCAACGAAAAAAACAACTAATAGCAACATAAAGATTAAGGTTGCTATCAGCCAAAGAATACATAAAATTTCAGCCATTTTTTCTCCCCCAAAAACCTTTTACTGTGATTGTTTAGCACATGTGATGTTGGGCTGGCACAGGATGTCAGATGTTGCGGCCGGCCCAGTGATTTTTCCATAAAATATATTAAATGAGTTTTATTTGTCAGTCAACCGCATTGTAGCACATTGAGCTGTTTTATCAAGTCTATTGCTAAACGTTTGCAAGAATTCGATGGTGTGAACTGGGATAGGGGGTTCTTTTACGTCGCTAACTTTGATACACTTAATAGGCATTTATCAAAAATCAAC
>USIU01000170.1 GCA_900554745.1 uncultured Leuconostoc sp. | reverse complement strand
GCTCATCGGCAAGTCACCATATTTGATCTGTAACCCGATGGCCTTAGCGATACTATTAAAGTTTTGCGAGGTAATTAAGAAAATGACCAAGAAAACCAAAATCAATGGCACCCCTTTGAGAATTGTGATGATCGTCCCTAATAATGGCGATAGTACTGGCACCTGATAGAAACGAATCAAGGCCACCACTAACCCGAAAAAGCCACCAATCACCAGACTAACCACCGCCATGTATAAGGTAACTGGCACGTAACGGATCACGGTCAGGATTACCTGAAAAATAAAGCTAAAGTCAAATGTCATCTTGCTCTCCTATTAATCCTTTGGGACATAATCGCCCTTCAGCCACTTCTCACTCAAATCTTTCAATGTCCCATCCGCCTTTAGTTCCTTCATCGCCTTATTAACCGCAGCAATGAGCTTTGGATCCGCCGACTTGTTAAACATTGGATATGCATTTGAATGATTAATCGATTTACCCGCAATCAAGTTTGTCCCAAATTGACGATTCATTAGATCAATCGAGTACTTTGGCGCTGGATAAACATTAAACTGGCCTGACTTAAAACCTTGCGCAATTTGTTCGGTCGTATACGTTCCTCGAACGACCGAGAAAGCATCTGGATGGGTCTTGAGATAGGCATCCGTTAAGGTTGCTTGGTTGGTGGCATTGGTGATATAGACTTTCTTACCCTTTGCCTCGGCAAATGAATTCAACTTGCCAGTGGCAGACTGGGTGGCCAACAACGTGTCCCACACGGTATAACCCACTTGGCCAAACTTGAAGTCTTGTTCACGCTCCGCATTTTTTTCAATTTGGTATAGGGCCATGTCGGTTTTCCCACTCTTCAAATTTGTGATTAAGGTCGGAAAATCAGATAAAACGAGCTTAAATTTGTATTGCGGCAATTTCTTATCAATCGCTTGAATGAGTGCGATATCCATACCGGCTGGTTTCCCATCTTTATCTAAGTAACCAAATGGTTGGCCATCATTACCTGACCCCACATTGATCGTCGTGACACCACTCGCTGACTTGGCAGACTCACCATTGCCGTGTAGCAACATGACTGCTGCCACAGCGACACCTACAACACCTAAACCAAGCCACAACCCTTTTTTTGAACCAGACTTCTTTTCCATACTAACTACCTCTGCTCTCTCTTTTTAATCTTACGCATCTTTTTTTAAATCATTTTTGGCTTTTCAATCACAGGCATCACGGGTGTTGCAGTGACTGTTGGGACTGCTCGGGTCGCATAATTATGCCGCTTTTCAACGTAACGGAAGACCCGTTCTAGCACGAAGCTTAACACCACAAAGATAATCATGGCACTGATATAAGCCTCAACGGTATGAAAAGTTGCCGTCCCCAATGCTTTCGCTTTCCCAACGACATCCAACACGCCAATCGTAAACGCCAACGATGTATCTTGTAGCAATGAAATCACCATCGTGGCAAAACTTGGGATGGCAATCAGGGTTGCCTGAGGGAAAATAATTTTGAAATACATTTGCTTTTTGGTGTAACCAGCCGTCATCGCTGCTTCCTTTTGTGTTTTTGGAACGCTTAACAAAGCGGCACGAATAATTTCAGATAAGAAAGCGGCCATATTCAAGCCATATGTTAAAAACAGATAAATTAAGGGGTTGACATTATCTGTGTTGATACTGATATAGCTTAAAAACATGGGTAAGCCATAATACACCAAGAACATTTGAATCAAAATGGGCGTGCCACGGACAAATGAAGTAAAAACAACCGCAATTTGTTTCAAAATTGGGGTGTTTTCTAACCGCACATAGGCAATGCCGGCGCCCACAATCACGCCAATGATTGTTGACACAACAGTTAACAACAACGTTGTCGGTAACGCAGATAACACATCAGGTAAAAACTCCCCGACGAGCTGTGGTTGAAAATAATTATGCATAAAACGCCTCCTATAACACTCATGCTGATTACGCGCTCACGTCACGTTGTCATACTCATCATCAATAAAGCCATTAACCGGTTAAATGTTTTTATGATGAGATATATTAAACGTGGATTAAAAATATCATACCTTCTCAGGATAATATAAACAAGTTTTTTGTTATTTTTGTTAACATTGCACAAATCAAACCGGTAAAAAATGTTGCAGAACACACAAAAAAACGCTAACTGAGCGTTAGCGTTTCGTTATTTTTCCTGTTGGATATGGCCATCTTCGATTGTGTAAATATGATCTGCGTACTGTTTTAAGCGTAAATCATGTGTCACCACTACCACAGCCTTTTGTTGCTCAACGGCGATTTGTCGGAAAAGTGCCCCCACTTTTTGGACGCGATCGCTATCCAATGCCGCAGTGGGTTCGTCAGCTAAGATGAAATCGGGGTCCGCATATAAAGCGCGGGCAATCGCGACACGTTGCGCTTGACCTCCAGAGAGCGCACTCGGATATTTATTTAACAGATCGTCAATGCCAAGCACCGCTAAGTAATGCTGAAACTGGGCGGGTGCGAGATTGCCAGATTTTTTAACATGATCCACCAAATCAAATTGCTGCTGAACCGTTAAGAAAGGCACAAGACTATATGATTGCAGGACAAAGCCAACTTGGTTCAACCGGAACGCATCTGAATCTTGTTGTTTTTGCACATCAATCACTTGATCATTGACCCAACCCGCATCCTTTCCTATTAGATAAGGGTTTC
>USIU01000169.1 GCA_900554745.1 uncultured Leuconostoc sp. | reverse complement strand
AATGCGTGAATTGTCCTACGCGGGATTTGCTGTCTTTCATGATGAGGCCATTATTCCAGCTATTCAAGGTTGCATTCGTATTAACATTAAAAATACTAACGACCCTGATGCCCCCGGCACTTTTATTGTTCCGCCAACAGAAGTGCAACAAACCGCACCGGTAACGGGGATTGCAAATTCTAACCGTTTTGCAGCACTCTATCTCCATCGTTATTTGCTTAACAAAGAAGTTGGGTTCACCTTACGTATTCTTGAAATTTTAAAGCGGCATAACATTTCGTATGAACACATGCCATCAGGAATCGATGATTTGACGATCATTTTTGATAAAACGCTCCTGTCTCAAGCGCAAATTGACCATATGTTGGCCGACATTGCTGCTGAAATTAAGCCAGATACGCTCAAATGGTTGCCTAGCTACGGGATTATCATGATTGTGGGTGAAGGGATGCGTAACCGAATTGGTGCATTGACTGAAATTGTCGCCCCACTTAAAGATCAAGGCATTAGCTTGCAGATGGTCAACCAAGGTGCCAGTGAAATTTCAATCATGTTGGGCATTCAACCGGACTTAGCGGATCAAGCCGTCAAAGCGATTTATCACAATATTTTCACCGCCTAAAAAAAACACTCACAATGTGAGTGTTTTTTGGTGATTAGGTATTTTGAATTTCCTCTTCAAGATAAGCCATTAATGCTTGGCTTAACGGTGCACGTTGGTTATCAACCAGCGCTATTTGATTGGCAATGACAAGCTGCCCCATTTTGATTTCGCGAGTCAAATTAGGTTGCTGTAATTTCGGCATGAAGAAGGTATTAAACTCAGCGAGTCGTTGCGCCGTTTGGAAATAGTTAGCTGGTACTTTGACCAGATTGGTATAGTTCATACTACCGTTCAATTTATGATCCAGCCATGACCAATGTTGGCGTACCCAATCCCATGCCTGCTGTTGCGCCAGCGGATTATGCAAGAGCCCACCATACCAAATCGCAAAATCTTGTGGCTTGATAATAGCCGGCTGATTCAAGCTCGCAATCAGCGTTTTAAGCGCTGTGGTATCCGCGATGGCTGGCAAAACAGTCATTAAATCATTTTTAAAGCCAGTATCCGTTGTTTGTTGATAAGCTGAAAATAGCTGCTCAAACAACGCCTGCGTTGGCTGAGTGGTGACCTGATTTGTTAGCACCGCCCGTCGCATATAAGCTGGCATTTGTGCTAGGTTATCTTGATATTGGGCGAATTGTTGCGTCGCCATTGCCGTTGCTTCCGGTAATTGCGCATACAAAGCGGCATCTAATATTAACGGCCGCACTCTGATATCATCGTTTGAATCGGTTGCTTGCTCATGCCAACCTAACCGTTGTAAATGCGGTTGTACCAACTGTCCGACAAACTGCTTGAGTTGCGCTGTACTTGCGGGATCATCGGCTACCAGACGCTTTAAGTCCGCAATGATTTGATGTATTGCTTGCTGCACTAAAATGGTCTCATTTTGTGCCAACTGTCCAAGAATTGGGACCAGTTGTGCATACGATATCACTTGCGCTTTAGCGAGTAATCTTAGATCCGTCAACAGTTGTAACTGCGTGACCGCATCCAGCTGGTCACGATGCGCCATTAAATCAGCCAAGAGCTGGTCGTCATAGTGCATCACTGCATGTACTTGATTGTGCAAATTAAATTGCAATGGGCCGCCAGCTTGCGTACGCAACGTGGCATAGTCGCCTACCACCAACTCAGGTGTCGTCAACATCAAGGTATCAGCTGAAAAATTATTGGTCAGTGGTACCTGCCACAATTGTCCCGCTGTGGTATGCGCGCCAATGAAAAACTGGCTTTGCTTGACGACAAGTTGGCCGTCAGCATTAACTGATGCGGTAATCATCGGATAGCCTGGTTGTGACAAATAAGTGTTCATCACACCGGTCACATCTTTGCCAGACGCTTGTGACAAAGCAGCCCATAAATCGTCACCGGTCGCATTGCCATATTGGTACTGATCAAAATACTGCTTGAGACCAGCACGAAATGCGGTTTCACCAATCATGGCCCGCGTCATCACTAACATCCGCGCCCCTTTAGCATACACAATCGCACTATCAAATAAAGTATTCACTTCATCCGGGTGGTTAATGGTCACATGCACCGGTTGCACGCCGTCAATCGCATCACGATTTAAAGCTAACGAGACGTCATTCATTTGGAAGGATTCCCAAATGTGCCATTCTGGCATTAAAGCATCCACGGCAACGTACTCCATCATGTTCGCAAAACTTTCATTTAACCACAAATCATCCCACCAGGTCATCGTGACGAGGTCACCAAACCATTGATGCGCTAATTCGTGCGCAATGATGGTGGCAACCCGATGTTTCTGCGCCAAAGCGGCATTGTCAGGATCTAAAATCAGCGCTGATTCACGGTACGTCACCAAGCCCCAATTTTCCATGGCACCAAATGACAAATCTGGCACGGCCAGTTGCTTGGATTCTGGCAATGGATACGTGGTATCAAAGTAATCTTCATAAAATTCAATACTGCGCTTAGCAATATCCAATGCAAAACGGAGCGCCGAAGGTGTATAAACATCAGAAGCAAAAACTTGAATTTTTACCCCAGACGCTGTAGTCGTTGTTTGACTAATTAACGCCCCGAAAGCAAAAGCTACCAGATAGGTCGACATCCGTTTGGTCGTGGCAAAATAGTGTACGCCGTCGG
>USIU01000168.1 GCA_900554745.1 uncultured Leuconostoc sp. | reverse complement strand
TTACCAAGCATCGCCTATTAGGCACGACTTACCTGCCATTAGGCACGACAGCCCATAAGCAAGGTCGAATTGCTGGTGCCCATGCCGTTGGCTTAGCAACCCCATTTCAAGGTATTGTCGGCAGCCAAGTGCTTAAAGCCTTTGACAAAGTCGCTGTGCGGACAGGTTTGCTGCCCGATGAAGCCACGCAAGCAGGCTTCACCCCACTCAGTGTGACCAGTGTGGTCGATGACCATAAGGCCTATATCCCAGGTGCAACTAAAATTACCATCCAGATTACTGGGGATCAACACACCGGTCAATTACTGGGCGCACAACTCATTGGCCAATTTGGCTCAGAAGTCGCAAAGCGGTCAGACGTTTTGGCCAGCGCAATTTTCAACAAGATGACGGTGAGTGCGGTCAGCGACTTGGATTTGTCTTATTCACCGCCAATCGCTGCGCCTTGGGATGCCATCCAACAGGCCACCCAAGCTTGGGAACAAGCGTGGCGAACAGCGCAAAACCGGGCCTAACAATACGGTTTTGCATAAGGAGAACGCGATATGTTGCAATATATTCAATCGTTTGTCACGGTTTATCAAGTTCGGAGCTTTACGAAAGCCGCAGACCAATTATTCATCAGTCAACCGAGTGTATCAGCCCATATTAAACATTTAGAAGCCGCTTTAGGCGTTGATCTGTTTACACGTGGTAAGAAATCCGAAGTGCAACGGACTCCTGCGGCAGATTTATTTTACCCGCAAGCGCAAGAAATACTCACCGATTGGCAACAGGCACAGAAATTCTTCTCAAACCACGAAAACGGTACTGATAAAGTGGCCATTAAGGTGGGCGCCTCTCATTTTTCAGCTTTGACCTTGTTACCCCAACTTATCCCAGCATTATCGCGTTTACCGATTCAACTCACGGTCGAGATGCGGAATTCACATGACTTGGTGCAACAAGTTGCGCAAGGCACGGTTGATTTTGCCTTCGTCGAACAACCGGTCATGGATTCAAGCTTATCCGTTGTGCCACTCATGACAGACCAATTAGTGCTGGCCGGCAGCGGGGATATCTGGTTACTCCGTGAAGTCGGCGCCAGTGCTCGTGCGCATATGGAGCGCTATTTTGCCCAACATGGCTTGCCCGACAACTACCTCACCATCACCAGCACGGATGTTATGTTGGCCCTACTACAAGCTGGTTTTGGGAAAACAATCATCTCACAAAAACTCATTGCCGAACATATCCGCTATGTCCCACTTGATGAGAGTTTCCAACGCCCCGTTAACTTGATTTACCGCGCACCGCTTGATACCAGCAAAACTAGTGTCCTGGCCATGATCAAAGACTTATATTAACGCAAAAGCTGCCGCGACGAAGCGACAGCTTTTTAATTGACTTAATTTGCCGAGGGCCATTCTTTTTTCAGGATGGCAAAGACCATCGTGGTTTCATAGTGCGGTGAACCACCTGGGTTATTGACAAACGAGATGAAATCTTCATGGGTGCCTTCATGTCGCATACCCAACCTTCTACATAGCGCTTGTGAACTGGCATTATCTACTTCCACATAGGCATAGATTCGTCGGGCCTGCATTTCTTCAAAGAGAAAATCAATAAAGGCTGTTGCAGCTTCTGTAGCATAGCCTTTGCCACTGTAGTCGCTAAGAAAATACCAACAAATACTGTAGGTATCCGCATCCTCCCAGTGACCAAACAACGTGCCAATAAACGTGTCTGTATCTTTTAAACAAACGGCCATTTCAGTGGCACGTTGCGTTTCTTTAGTTAAGACAATATCGCGTGCTGCTGCAAAAGTGCTGATTTCATCCGGCATAAAACAATGCACGGTTGGTGCCTTATACAGGTCAAAATAACCAGCACTGTCCTTTTCTTGAAATGGTCGAATGACCAACCGAGCGGTCTCGATTTTAATCTCTGTCATCATTTATCCCCTGTTCTGATTTCATTACTGCTGTTACCACGATCCACATCACATCTGAGTTCTTAGATTGGTTGCTCACAAAATGACTTCGACCGTGAAGACGGTTTCTTCACTATAAGCTAAGGATTTTAAAATGTTTTCATAACCATGCAGTTCCCCATTGTCAGCCTGTAAACGTCCTTGGATTAACGGATCACGCTTAAAACGGGCAACTTGTTGCTCAAGTTGTTGTTCATCAGCGGCTAAAATATCCATGCAAGCATACGTGCCGGCGGCAAGCTGATAGTCATAATCACCAGCATGACTTGGAAAGCAGGCATCAATCTGCCCATCCTGATGCACCATGTAATTAACATGGTCAATTTGAAAATAGTCACTTTGCGATGCTGCAAACAGATTAACTTCCCCATGGTGCAAAAAGTCTGCGGGAATTTTCTTCAAAAATCGGGTCGGTTTCTCACAAAAGAAAATATCATTGAATTGGGTATCTGCTTGTGCCTGAACGATTTCTTGGATATCTGCCTTCACTTTAATTAATTCATTAATTTGTTGCTGTATTTTTTGTTCGGCAAATTTGAACGCATCTGTCAACTCACCTTGCGATAAAACAGTTTTAATTTCAGCAATGGTATACCCGATTTTTCTAAACGTGATAACTTGGTACAGCCTGTAAAGATCAGCATCGGTAAACGCGTAATAACCATTCCCCGTATTTTTTGTTGGTGTTAATAATTGGGCATCAACATAATGGCGAATGGTATACTTGGTGGTGTTAAAAATCTTAGCCACCTCAGCAATTGAATAGG
>USIU01000167.1 GCA_900554745.1 uncultured Leuconostoc sp. | reverse complement strand
CGGACCAAAAACTTTTCTTAAGCGAAAGGGATTGGCGTGCGCTAAATCGCCCATGCTATAAATCCCCATCTGATTGAGTTTGTTAGCGGTGCGTTGCCCAATGGACCAAACCGTATCTAGCGCTTTGATCGGCCATAGTTTTGCTGGTACACTGTCAAAATGTAGCTCGCCGATAAATGAGACATTGCGTTTAGCATACAAATCAAGTGCAATTTTGGCCAAAGTGGGATTATCGCCAATACCCACGGTGGTGTATAGCCCCGTTTGGTCATGGACGGCGCGTTGGATTTGACGTGCAACGGCTTGCGGCGTTGCGCCAAAAAATGCCCAAGTGTCGGTCATGTCTAAAAGGCTTTCATCAATCGAGTAAGGGTGCCAGTCGTCGTCGGCCACATATTGACGATAGATTTTATTAATGATCAGATTAATGTCAATATAGCGATTCATCCGCGGTGGGACTTGAATCAGGTCTGGTAATCCTTGTAAGTCTTTAAGTCGACTAACGTTATGCTTTAAGCCATATCTTTTTTTAGCCATCGGGGATGTCGCTAGTACCAGACCACCGCCACCAACGTTAGGACCCTTTGACACAACGATTAAAGGCACTTTCAAAGGATGTAACCCCCGGGCCACAGCTTCAACCGAAGCATAAAATGATTTGGTATCAATCACGAATACCACCCGTTTCTTTTCAAAGCGATAGTCATACATACGCAAAACCTCCAAAAACACTGATGGGTTCATTATACGAACAAATGTTCTGTTTGTCTAGTGAGATATGTTTCGTCAGAATACGACAAGGACTGACACTATTGTGCAGCTGAAAATTATTTTTAAGCAAGAAAACCTCATTTTTCACAGGGGCTTGTTATAATAAACATATGAAGAAGTTTTGTAAAAATAAATGCCCGGCTGTCGCACCAATTGGTCATCGTTATAAATAAAATAGAATGGGTGGTAATATGAAAGAAGCAAAAAATGTCATTGTTGGTTTTGGTAAGGCTGGTAAAACGCTCGCCTTTAAGTTAGCGGCAAAAGGGGAGTCCGTCATTTTACTGGAAAAGTCGGATAAAATGTATGGTGGCACATGCATTAACGTCGGCTGCATTCCCTCAAAGTTTTTGTACACTTTGTCGCGCAGTGCAACTGATCGGGCAGACTATCAGCGTGCCGTCTTAAAGAAAGATGCCACAATTGGGAAGTTACGACAAGCGAACTATCGCAAGGTGGCGGATTTGCCAACGGCAACGGTGATTACTGGCGCTGCCCAATTTGTAGATAATCATACATTAACGATCCAAATGAAAGACGGGTCAACCGAGACCGTCAAAGGTGAACGTATCTTTATCAATACAGGCGCCAAGCCAGTTTGGCCAGGTATTATTGGTCTCAAAGACAGTGCATTTGTTTATACAACTGAAACTTTGATGGCCAAGGAAACCTTACCAGAACACCTTGTGATTATTGGTGGTGGGTATATTGCGGTTGAATTCGCCACGACTTATGCGCAATTTGGCGCTAAGGTCACGCTGTTGGTGCGCGATGATCGCTTGTTACCACAGGTTGAATCAGAAGCTGTGACGGCGGTGACAGAATCATTGACGGATTTAGGTGTCGACATTCGTTATCAAACACAAGTCGTTGAAATGACGGATGAGGGGGCGCATACGGTGCTATCGCTTACAGCCAACGGCGAACCGACGGCACCCTTATCGGCTGATGCTGTATTGATTGCCACGGGTCGCCGACCAAATATCGCTAATCTCGGGTTGGAAAACACGGATATTGCGGTGAAAGATGGTGCCATCGTTGTGGATGATCACCTCCGTACCACAGTTGACAATGTGTGGGCAGTTGGTGATGTGCGTGGTGGAGCGCAGTTTACGTACATCTCACTGGATGATTCACGGATTGTCTGGCAACAATTATTCGGTGATGGGAAAGCCACTTTGGCACAACAAGATTTGGTGCCGCATGTCTTGTTCACTAATCCACCATTAGCCACGATTGGCTTGACGGAAGCACAAGCAGAAGCTAAGCATATCGCTTATCGCGTTGCCAAGCTCCCAGTGGCTGGTTTGCCAAAATCACATATTGAAGGTATTACGCGTGGTTATCTCAAGGTCTTAGTTGGGGATGACGACTTAATTTTGGGTGCTACTTTCTTTGCAGTAGAAGCACAAGAACTAATTAATGTGATTTCTTTGGCCATGCATCACAAGTTGCCGTATCAGGCATTGCGTGATCAAATCTATTCACACCCTTCAATGATGGAAGGGTTCAACGATCTTTTTGGTCTGATTAAATAACGTCTAACGCGTTGATACAGGTGCAGCTTGTATCAACGCGTTTTTGAATATTATTAACTGTGAGTGGGAGCGTATTACTGGTGACATTACAAATTACCAAATGTAATATTACGACCGGTGATGTGTTACAATAGCTGTTCAAGAACACGTCAAATAGAAGGAGTCATCACATGAAAGTATTTGTTGCTGGTGCAACCGGTCGGGTAGCCACGGTTTTATTGCAGTCGTTAGTCGCACAAGGGCATGAAGTCATTGCTGGGGCACGTTCACCGGAAAAAGTGCTAGTAGCTGATTATATTACGCCTGTTAAATTGGATTTGCATGACACGGTAACACACTTAGCGCAGACGGTTAAGGATGTTGAGGTGATTTATTTTGTTGCCGGTTCCCGCAGTCAAGACTTGTTACAAACCGATGCTTTTGGGGCGGTCAAAATGATGCAAGTGGCCGAAATGA
>USIU01000166.1 GCA_900554745.1 uncultured Leuconostoc sp. | reverse complement strand
GTTGCAAGAATACTGCTAACTCCGCCGGCGTAATGTCTGGGCCAGTGGCGTTGATTTCCGTTTCCACGTCGGCTTTAATTTTCACATTAATCCGCGTGTCACCAGCAATGGTGGTAAAGGCTTGTTTGAGATGCGGTTCATTCAACGTCGCTTGCAAGTGTTGACCCGTAAAGCCACCCAGAAAACCAAGTGCCGTATTGTCAATGCACAAATGGCTTAGCAACCGACTCACGTTGATGCCCTTCCCACCGGGAAATAACCTTTGTCCGGTTGACCGATTGGTTTCGCCAAGGGTGAGAACCGGCAAGCGCGTGATGTAGTCCAATGATGGGTTTAATGTGACGGTATAGATCATGTTGTCTCCTCCGCTTCAATCACTGTCATCACCTGTTGCAGTGCCTGACGTTGATCGGCTGTTAATCGTGTGGTAATCAGAGTCACTTGGGCTAAGTCAACCGCTTTGGCAAACGAAGCGGTGCCAATCTTGCTCGCATCCGCTAAGACGTAACTGGTTTGCGAGCGGGCCACCACGGCTTTTTTAATGGCTGCTTCTTCTAAGTCTGGCGTGGTTAGCCCAAAGTCAACGGACAAACCATCGGCACCAATGAAACTCGTTTGAAAGACCATGTGGTTGATTTGATTCACCGCTGCTGCGCCAATGACCGCATCGGTCGTTTGCTTCACCTGACCGCCGATAATCATCACCGGAATCATCAAATCCGAGAGCTTAGCAGCATGATGCACCGAGTTGGTCACCACCGTCACGGCTGGTTTTTTGTCCGCTAGATAGGCAATCACCTCACCAGTCGTCGTCCCCGCATCGAGGAAAATCATCTCGCCGCCCTTTAACTCGGCGACTGCCCGCTTGGCGATTTGTTGCTTATCGGCTTGATAAATGGTGCGGCGTTGCGAGACTGTCATGTTGTCCCGATCTGGGACAATGAGTTCAACCCCACCATGCACGCGCCGCACCACCCCTTCGGCGGCCAAATCAGCTAGATCACGTCGCACGGTTGAGAGCGAGGTTTGGGTGGCGGCTTTTAATTCTTGGAGTGATACAAATTGATTCTTTTGAATAATATCACGGAGTCGTTTTTTTCTTTCTTCAACAATCATTGGTTATCCTCATCAAAATGTAAGCGCTTTCTTTACGCTAATAGCATAACTTTATTTAGTTTAATTTGCAAGCTTTTTCTATCATTTTCGTTCATATCCTACCAAATAAAAAGCAATCACTAATGTGATTGCTTGGTTTGTTTATTCCCAATGGGCTTTTTCAAAATGGTCAGTTGCCCCATGCAGCTGATAGCCTGCGGTTTTGGCCTGTTCAATGGCACTCGTATGAAGTTGCCCAGTGGTTTGGTACGCTTGCGCCACTGTCTTGAGATAACTGACCAGTTCACCCGTCCAGACTAGTCGTGAATCATGGCCATATTGCAGCCAAAGACTATCGGCAGCTGGATCTAACCAATCACTCGCGCCGTGGTATGGTCGATCATCAATCAAAATGCCACCAACCGCATGCACCAATCCCTTATCATGGGTCAACGTCACTCGCTTGTAAAACGGACTATCCGGCCCATCGCCAAAATGCTCGGCTAACCACAACAGTTTATCTTGCCAAGCACTGGCATTTTGCCATGGCGCAGTTGAGAGAATATGGAGTTCATAATCCGCTGCCAAGGCTTGAACGGCGGCAATCGCCCCTGCCATGGGTGGTAGATGCCGGAATACACCCGGAATTTGATCCGGCTTGTCCACTTGTAACTGTTGCGTATCCATCGTGTTCAAAATGGCTAGCGTGTCGACTAACACATTATCCATATCTAAAAATAGCTTGGGCTTTGCTTGCATGTTTTGTTCTCCATTTAGGTCAAAGTTAAAGAAAGCGCTTCCAACTTTGGATAGTTTTATTATAGCGGATTTTGTCTCAGAAACAAAGCACAAAAAAAGCCGAAACACGCGTTTCGACTTCTTAATGGTTGCTTAAACCAATGCCAACAATTCAGCCTTCTTAGCTGATGAAGCATATTCGATACCTTGGGCATCCAAGTATACCTTGATTTCAACAACAGTGTTCTTTTCAGTTGGCTTTGCTACAGCAGCAGGCTTTTCAGCAGCTGACTTCTTAGCAGCCTTAGCTTCAGCAAACTTTGCCAAAATACCAGCATGGCTCAACAAGTTGCGAACAGTTTCTGATGGTTGTGCCCCATTGTTCAACCAACCCAAAATCTTGTCTTCATCCAATGTGATTTCTGCAGGTTGTGCGATTGGGTTGTATGTTCCCACTGTTTCGATGAAACGACCGTCACGAGGTGAACGTGAATCGGCAACAACAACACGGTAGAACGGACGCTTCTTGGCACCCATACGCTTCAAACGGATCTTAACTGACATATGCAATGTCCTCCAAATTTCTTATGTGCTTTTTGCACGTTAATTTACTTTTCTATTATGCCACGATTCAAAACACATGTCAAGGGTTTTTACTTGACATCAATTAACCAACGTTGCACTTGTGCCACAACAGCCACATCTAAGTAACGTAAGCCAATGACCGCAGCACTGTCCCCGTGTCGTACCACGACTTGTAAATGCTGGGCTTGGTGCGGCACCATGAAGAGACTTTGCGCTAAATTCAACCCTTGGATTTTATCACGGCGAACATAATACTGTCGTTTGGTAAACCAAGACGTGGTTTGAATCGCTAACACATCCCCAACCATCGTCAAGCGTTGATCGCGCATACGTAACCATGCGGATAGTGACCAAACCAGCAGTAAC
>USIU01000165.1 GCA_900554745.1 uncultured Leuconostoc sp. | reverse complement strand
ATTTGGCATTATCAGATGGGTATAGTCCTGAATAAACCATTGGTGTCATCGGCTTATAACCGGCCAACGGTTCAGAGGCAGGATTCGCCACACTGGTAATCGTATCACCAGAATGCGTCGTATGAATGTCTTTGATAGAAGCCGTCAAATAACCAACATCACCGGCCATCAAATAATCACGCTTTTGCGCATTCGGTGACATCACGCCGACTTCATTGACTTCATACTCAGCACCAGTGTTCATCATGCGAATTTTATCACCAGGCTTCACAATCCCTTCACGCACACGCATGTTGACCACGACACCACGGTATGGATCATAAGCCGAATCAAAAATCAAGGCACGTAATGGTGCTTCCAAATCCCCTGTTGGGGCCGGTAGATCCGTGACAATCTTTTCCAACAATTCTGGAATCCCAATCCCTTTTTTAGCGGACGCTAACACGGCTTCTGACGCATCAATACCGATGACATCTTCAATCTCAGCCCGCACTTTTTCAGGATCAGCGGCTGGGAGATCAATTTTATTAATCACTGGCAAAATTTCCAAGCCGTTATCTAAAGCCAGATAAACATTGGCCAGTGTTTGTGCTTCGACGCCTTGCGAGGCATCCACAACTAAAATTGCCCCTTCAGCGGCCGCCAAAGAACGCGACACTTCATATGAGAAGTCAACGTGTCCCGGTGTGTCAATCAAGTGGAAAATATACGTTTCGCCATCTTTAGCGTCATACTGAACTTCAACGGCATTTAACTTAATCGTAATGCCACGTTCACGTTCTAATTCCATCGTGTCCAACAATTGATTTTGCATGTCTCGTTCGGCCACCGTATGCGTATGTTCCAAAATACGGTCGGCAATTGTCGACTTTCCGTGATCAATATGGGCCACAATGGAAAAATTGCGGATATGTTTTTGTCTCTTTTTAAGTTGTTCTAAATTAATGTCTGTCATGTTTATAATGCGTGAAAAACGCGCTTTCTTTCAATTATTCTATCCTATTCATTTTATCATGAAACCGATAAAAAAAGCGTGATGGCATGCTATTTCTAACACAACACCACACGTCTTTTAAATGGTTCGACGCAGCGCTTGAATAAAGACGGTGCTTATAATTAAGATTGAGCCAATAATGTCAGCCACGCCAAAGGCAATATGGAAAATCAGGATACTCAAGATTGTCCCCATCAAGGGTTCTAGTGCACCTAACGTGCTGGCCACGGTTGGTTTAATCCAAGCTAAACTTTGAATAAACACAACGTAGGCAAACGCTGTGCCAATTAAAATCGAGAAGCTGAGCAAACCAATGACTGGTAACCGCCAATTCGGTCCGTCCACCCAAACGGGGTTCACAAAATTAATCCCAATCCCACTAATCGCCATCGCCCATGCACTCACTGTCACGGCGCCAAATTTTGTGATCAGTTGATGCGGCAATAACGTGTAAAATACTGCGCCAACACCTGCTAGCAAACCCCAAACTAAAGCCAGGGTCGACATCGCCAGCGTGCCGAGTTGACCATGAGTGGCAATCAAGACTGTGCCAACTACCGCAAAAATAATGGCAATGACATCTTGTCGCGCCGGTAGTTGCCAGTGTCGAATGGCCAAAAAAATCGCAATCATAATCGGATTCGTAAATTGTAAGACAGTCGCCGTGGCGGCATTTCCCGCTTCAATCGCCATAATATACGTATATTGGACAAATAACATCCCCAAAAACGAGAAAATCAATAAGTGCCCCGCATCCTGCCAGCGTTTAAATGGCGCAAAAATTTTATTGCCCTGTTGCCAATAAGCCCAAACAAGCAAAACTGCCCCAGCAAGTATTAAGCGAAAGGTGGCAAACCAACGGGCATTCACGCCTAACGCAAATAACATGTCGACGACAACACTATTAATGCCCCACAACAGTGGTCCAAGGATGGCAAACAGCAAGCCTTTTGTTCTATTCGTCATTTCTTCTCCAGTATGTCATGTCCTAGCATTTTTAATTGACAAAATGAAAAAAGTTTAGCAAATTGCCAAACTTAATGTGTTAGGACATGATTAAAATTTTACAACACTCGGACTATGATTAAAATCAGCCGCCGACAAGATGGTCATCACCGTTAACATGTGTTCATCAGACACCAACTTAGGCGCACCCTGTGTGAACGTCTCAAAGATGCTATCGTAGATACGCCCATAATCCCCTGGTAAACTAGGGATTTGCTTTTCAATCCGATCACCACTCTGATTCACATAAACCAGTTGGCCATAGTTTTGTGGTGCATCCAGACCAAATCCAGGTGTTCCTGGCATAACGCCGGCTTTTAAATCATTTTCCTGTTCATCAACATTATACTTGATAAACGTCCCTTTTGTCCCACGTAATTGCCACTTTGGATATTGCACCATCGCTAATTCCGTGGTTTGTACTGTCGCTTTTACGGCGTTATCGTAAAACAAATTCACTTCAATTTGATCATCAACCGTCGCCCCTAATTCACGCGTTGCCCGCAAATCATAAGTTGCGGCTTGTGGTGCACCAAGTAAACTCACCACTTGATCCACTAAATGCACGCCATGCCCAAAAAGTGCACCATCAATGGCAGGTCCTGACATCACCCCATCTGCTGGCCGGTAATGATCCATATGAACTTCCAACTCCACCAGACGGCCCAAGTAACCTTGATTCAAAATATGTTGCACAGTTAAAAAGTCACTATCAAAACGCCGTGACTGATATGGCATCAAAAATAACTGTTGCGTACGTGCCAATGCCACAAGTTCTTGTGCTTCAGCCAGATTAGCGGCCATTGGCTTATCCACCAAAACATGCTTACCCGCAGTTAATAACTGCTTCGTCACCGCATAATGACTGCTAGATGG
>USIU01000164.1 GCA_900554745.1 uncultured Leuconostoc sp. | reverse complement strand
AAGAAATTTGGCCATTGGCGTGATACCCATCTTCGGATTCATGGGGATGCGGTGTTATCATTACAAAGTCGCTTTTTAATGGATTGGAACGCCACGGCTGAAGAAAACGAATTACTGGTTGACACTGCTGGTTACTTTCCAGAAATTGGGGAGTTATCTGGTCGGGCAATGGTTCAAATTGTTTCGAGTGGACCGGATAATGATTTAAAGCAAATCAAACAAGGCTTTATGCGCATGTTTGCCTCTGCGCGGACAGACATTACGATCCAAACACCCTATTTCATTCCAGACTCTGCCGTATTGGAAACCTTAGAAATCGCAATCATATCTGGGGTTCGGGTACGTTTGATGATTCCTGATATGCCGGACCATCCATTTGTGTATCGTGCCACGCAATACTATGCACAAGAATTAATTGCTATGGGGGCTGAAGTATACCGTTATGACGGCGGTTTCTTGCACAGTAAGGCCGTGACCATCGATCATGAAATTGGGACAGTTGGGTCAGCCAATATGGATATTCGATCATTCTCATTGAACTTTGAAGCCAACGCTTTTGTCTATGATCCGGAATTTGCCGTTCAGTTAGAAGAACAGTTTGAACAAGACATTTTAGTCTCAAAAAAATTGACAATTGAGGATTTTGAGAACCAGTCATCTTGGATGAAATTTATTCAAAAATTCAGTCGACTATTCTCACCAATACTATGAAAAAAATACAACTTAAACCGGGTGTGACGCTCGTTGTTCACCCAACGACTCAATTTAAAACTTTACACATTGCGGTTGATTTTGCAGCACCTTTATTGACGCAGACCATTTCGGCACGTGCGTTGTTGTCCTATTTGACGGCTGTGAGTTCAAAAAAGTATCCTGATCAACAAGCTGTCGCACAAAAAACGATTGATTTGTATGGTGCTCAGTTCCAAACAGATGTGGTGCGTTTTGGGCAAACGCATCATGTACGTTACCAGTTACAATTACCAGCGCCAACTTATATTGACCATGCAGAACATCTCTTGGGGGATGCTTTTGCTTTTTTACGTGACATGATTTTTGAACCTTTGGTGACGGGGGATCAGTTTGATCAAGCGACATTTGATAAGGAACGGCAAAGTTTGATCAATGAATTAGCCAGTTTGCCTGATGATAAGCGACGTTATGCCATGTTGAAGCTACGTGAACTCACTTATAGTGCGCCGGCCATGCAACTACCGTCAATTGGTCAAGTACATGATGTTGAACGTTTAACGGCAACGGCTGTTTTGGTCACGTATCGTCAAATGTTGGCCAATGATCCCGTCAATATTGTGGTATATGGTGATGTTGACGCGGATCGGGTAGTGGCTGAATTAGAAAAATGGCCCTTGCAAGCTCGTCGGGCAACACTGCTACAACCTTTTTATCGACAAGGTGTCCGACCAGCAACGGTTGAATTATCAGAAACGCAATTAGAGATTAATCAGGCAATTTTGACGTTGTCTTATCAGTTGAGTTTGCCACCAGATGATCCCAAACGTTTCACTGCCTTAGTGCTTAATGCATTATTTGGCGGCTCTGCGTTATCTAAGCTGTTTACCAATATCCGAGAAAAAGCCTCATTGGCTTATAGTATCTATTCACGTTGGCAACATGATACGGGATTTATGACGGTAGCGGCTGGTTTGGACGCCGGTAAAGTGGCACAGACTGATCGGATGATTCAAGCTGAACTGAAGGCGATTCAATTAGGCGAATTTAGTGAAGAGACTTTTGCGGCGATTAAAACGAGTTTAATTAATGATTATTTGAGTCAGCAAGATTCACCGAATAGTGAAATTGAACTGGCCTTTTCAAGATTGTTAACGCAACGTGAGACTAGTACAGCAGAATGGGTAGCAGCCATTCAGGCGGTGACACCAAGACAAGTCAGTGAATTGGCCAACCAAGTGATTTTACAAGGTAAATTTACATTGATGCCAGAGGCAGATGCATGATAGAAAAGACGTATCCAAAATTAAAAGAAACGGTTTTAACCACTAAGCTACCAAACGGTCTCACGGTTGTCATGGTGCCAAAGCCAAATTATCATAAAACCTTTGCGGTCTTAACAACACCCTTTGGGTCATTGGCACGTCAATTCCAAATCAATGACGAGACACCCATCACGATTCCAGCAGGTACTGCGCATTTTCTGGAACATAAACTTTTTGAGAAGGCGGATGGGGATGCCTTTACACGCTTTGGGGAATTAGGGGCGGATGCGAATGCCTTTACCAATCCGTACCAAACCAGTTACCTGTTTTCAACGACACAAAACTTGTTACCGGCCTTAGCGCATTTGCTTGACTTTGTGCAAACACCTTACTTTAGTGCCCAAACAGTCGCTAAAGAACAAGGGATTATCGGTCAAGAAATTCAGATGTATGATGATGATGCCAATTGGGCAATTTATATGGGGTTACTCGATTTGCTCTATCCTGGGGCTCCAATTGCAGAAGACATTGCAGGGACCAGGGCATCCATTGCACAAATTACGCCGGCCTTGCTTTACCAAATTCATCGGGCCTTTTATCAGCCTAATCAATTAACGTTGCAGGTGGTTGGGCGTTTTGATCCCGATGAAGTGTTGGCGTTGGTCGCAGCTAATCAGGCCACGAAAGCGATTGAAGCAGTCGATGTTCGGCGATTTGAGCCTGTTGTGCCTGAACCGATCAAAAAAGAAAATAGTCAAAAGTTTGATGTGTCTCGACCAAAAATTGCGTTAGGCATCCGTTTGTCAAATCTTGATGTGACGGGAGCAGCGGCCACTAAATTAACGTTAGCAGCGGATATTTTGGCGGATATTTTGTTTGGAGAGCAGACAGACTGGTATCAAAACCTGTATAATAAAGGTATTATCGATACGGAGTTTGAGACATCATTTGATTTGATGCATGCGTATCAATTTGTCAG
>USIU01000163.1 GCA_900554745.1 uncultured Leuconostoc sp. | reverse complement strand
CAATGGTTCAATCAACTGGAATTGCATATCTTCTGGCAAACCACCCACGTTATGGTGTGACTTGATGGTTTGAGCTGTATCAGTACCTGATTCAATCACATCAGTATACAACGTCCCTTGCGCCAAGAAGTCAATATCCTTAAGCTTAGCTGCTTCATCGTTAAAGACTTCAATGAATTCGTTCCCAATGATTTTACGCTTTTGTTCCGGATCAGTGACCCCGGCCAACTTTGATAGGAAACGTTCTTGGGCATCGACTTTAATAATGTTCAAGCCAAATTGCTTGCCCATCATATCCATAACTTGTGCCGCTTCGTTTTTACGCAACAAACCGTGATCCACAAAGATTGACGTCAGTTGGTCACCGATGGCTTTATGCAACAAGACACCCACAACGGATGAATCAACCCCACCAGATAGGCCAAGAAGCACTTTCTTATCCCCAACAACTTCACGAATGCGCGCAATTTGCTCATCGATAAAGCCGCTCATATCCCAGTTGGCTTCCGCCCCAGCAATGTCAAACACAAAGTTTTGCAAGATTTGCTTCCCATGTTCAGACAATGTCGTTTCGGCGTGGAATTGAACACCGTAAAGACGGCGTTCATCATTGGCAATCGCTGCAATTGGTGTCTTATCTGAACCACCAGCCACCACGAAGCCGTCGGGTAAAGCGACAACGTTGTCGGAATGACTCATCAAAACGGTTTGATCTGCTGGTGTGTTGGCAAACAACAAACCAGCTGACGCTGTTTGGTGCAATACCGTTTGCCCAAATTCACCGTTTCCGGGGTTAGCTTCAACTTGGCCACCCAAGTTCTGAGCCATCAGCTGCATCCCATAGCAGACACCCAAGACTGGAATGCCTAATTCAAAGATGTCATTGTCAATTGTAAAAGCATCTGCTTCATACACTGACTTTGGTCCGCCAGACAAGATAATCGCCTTTGGATTATAGGCCTTTACTTCTTCAGCCGTCATGTTGCGTGACTTTAATTCAGAAAAAACACCCATTTCACGAATACGTCGGGTAATGAGTTGGTTATATTGGCTACCGTAGTCTAATACAAGCACTTTATCGGCGTTTACATCAGCCATGCGTTATACTCCCTTTTATCCATTTTGCGCGTTTGCGCTGGTTTTATTAATGCGCAATTCTGCTTATTTCGCGTAGTTTGGAGCGATCTTGGTGATTTCGACATCGTGTGGATGTGATTCACGCAAACCATTATCCGTAATTTGGACAAATTGTGCGGTTAACTTAAGGTCAACAATCGTTGATGACCCCGTATATCCCATTCCCGCACGTAACCCGCCATCTGCTTGGAAAATCGCATCATCAATCGACATATCGCCGCCAGCAAATGTACCATCTGCTTCGAGGACTTCGCCTTTCAATAAATCAGATACCATAATGGCATCGGCACCAGCAGAAATAGCTTTCACTACGTCACCTGAATAGTGAACACCACCGGTGGTGATTACGGCCTTATCAAAGTCAGCCGCTACTTCAGCAATCGCCATGGTCGTTGTTAAGAATGGATACAAAGCGTTGTTTGGTAGTTGTGAATCAACGGAACGGCCAGCAATGACAGCATCGACCCCGTCTTGATAAAGCGCCCCGGCAATGCCTTGATCTTCCACCACGCCAACCGCAATAAATGTTGTTGGGAAGGCTTTACGGACAGCCTTAACAATCTCATTTGTTTCTTTGTCTAGACCTGCTTGTAAGTAGAAGAAAATCGCATCGGCACCAGCCGCAACGAGTTCTGCAACGCGTGCTTGCGCCCCTGTTGTCAACCAAACTTCTGCTGCAACCCGTACGCGTCCTTGACCATCCAAAAAGGCATTGGGATATTTATTTGAATCCACCACAGTTGCTTTGGCAGCTGCTACCGCAGCGGCTTGTGCGGCAATATCTTCTTGTTCAGCAATTACACCAAGCCCACCATTGAGCGCTGTCGCCGCAACACGATTATCAGTGGCTGTGCCGTTTGCTTCTGCAATCAGTGGGATATTGAGCGTAAAGTTATCAGCAAGTTGTGTCGCCAATGACACAGTATGTGGCAAAACATTTGATGCACCAGGCACTAGCAAGACTTGGTCATAGCCGAGGCCCATAATTTCAGTATTTTCAGACATGTTTTTTCTCCGTGAATTTGTCATTAAAAGGTTGGAATCGTGAACGTCTTTTTAACGTTGTCACGTTCAGCTTCATAATCAATTACTTGGATATCACGCGTAATACGGTGGCCCTTTGTCAATTCAGTGATTGATTGTTCACCTACCTTGGCCATTTCTTCACGAATTTCAGCCATCATTGTGCCCAATACATCAGCCAAGGCACCCTTATAAGCGACGCGTGCTTCAATACCTTCTGGCACCATCTTCTTAGCTTCATTGACTTCACCTTGGAAATAACGGTCCTTTGAACCAGCTTCCATAGCTGCAATGGATCCCATCCCACGATAGGTCTTGTACTGCTTACCATTATCTTCAAAGACGTCGCCAGGTGTTTCAGCTGTTCCAGAAAACATTGAACCAAGCATGACTGCGTTACCACCAGCAGCCAAGGCTTTGACGATATCTTCTGCCGTCTTGGCCCCACCATCAGCAATAATTGACTTACCTCGACGTACCCCTTCTTCAGCGGCATCACGCACAGCAGAAAGTTGTGGGACTCCGATTCCAGCAACCACACGCGTGGTGCAGATTGACCCAGGGCCAATGCCAACTTTCACCACATCAGCACCAGCGTCATACAAAGCCGCTGCACCAGCAGTTGTGGCAATGTTACCAGCAATAATGTTTAATTCTGGGAAAGCCTCACGCACTTCCGAAACCTTACGCAAAACACCTTCAGAGTGTCCATGCGCTGAGTCCAACACAATGGCATCAACACCAGCAGCTACCATCGCTTCAACACGCTTGACTGTATCTGACGTCACACCGAC
>USIU01000162.1 GCA_900554745.1 uncultured Leuconostoc sp. | reverse complement strand
AAGTATCCCCAGACACGACATCATCCCCAACAAAATGGAGATGGCCAATTATAGTTTGTACCGGAAAACCTGACCAGTTACTTTTACGAGCTTGCAGTAACGTGTCGACATCAACGGCTTTGGTCCCCATTTTGACAAAGTTTTGATCCCATTGCCACTGATCACGTGGGCGATCATGGTAGAGTTCAATGCCGTTGCCATTTGGGTCATTTAAATAAAAGGCTTCACTGACATCATGATCTCCGCCACCCAGTGGATAGTTGATGGTCAAAAGATGTGCCACCAAGCTCGCAAGACTAGCAGTATCTGGTAGGAGGAGGGCAAAATGATATAATCCTTGTCGTGGTGCACTCGGCGTTTGCCCGTTAAATACCAACGTGAGGATTGGTGGTTGGTCGGCTGTTAAGGCATAACCATAGGTGTGGGCATCGATTTGTGTCTCCACGAAGCCCAGTATATCGCGATAAAATGGCCGCATTTGGGCGTCATTGTTGGCGATCAGAGTGAGATGTTTCATATGATAAGTGACTTGCTGCATCAGCGTAAATCCTAACTATTTTATTTGCTTACTATTTATAAGTATCATAAAGGGTTGTGTGACAAAAGTCTAGTGATCTGCTGCAATCAGCAGCGAGTCTCATCTTAATTGTGAATTAGCAAGGGTTTGGAAACGTTGTTAAAGCCGGTTATAAGGCATTTCATATTACATGAGTTTGTGAAATTACTTTAAGAGTGATATAATATAACCAACAAGGAACAAGAATATAGGCAGAGAATGGAGGCGTCTATTATGATTTGGTCATTAATTGTTGGTGCTATTATTGGCGCGATTGCTGGTGCGATTACAAATCGTGGAGAATCAATGGGTTGGATTAGTAATATCTTGGCCGGTTTGATTGGTTCTGCAATTGGACAAGGTGTGCTTGGCCACTGGGGTCCAAGCCTTGCAGGTATGGCTTTGATTCCTTCAATCATTGGGGCAGTTGTCCTAGTATTGATTGTATCAGCCATTTTCGGTGTTAAAGCAAATCGCTAAGACAAGTGAATAACAGCAGGCGTTATCTGAGATAAGCCTGCTGACGTGAAAAGGGGCCGTTTTGGCGCCTTTTTTTAGCGAAAATAGTCAATATACCTGCCACATTTGAACTGAGCCTAAAATCTGTTGTAAACTAAGGCTATGTTAAAACAGAAGATACAGTTCAATACGTCAAAATTGGCCATTGTGGTCTACGGTGTTCTCATCGGTTTTCTAACCGGTGTTGTGGTGAGTCTCTTTCGGCTATCAATTGAAAAAATTTTAGCCGGTTTTCAGGCTTTGTACCTTGCAGTCGGGCGTGGGGATGTTTTCCTTCTAATGATAATCATCCTATTAAATATCGGCTGCTTGGCGGTTGCCGCTTGGCTACTTAAGCAAAATCCGCATATTTCAGGATCCGGCATCCCACAAGTTGAAGGGGTATTGACCGGGGAAATCACGGATAATTGGTGGGCAACGCTCTGGCGGAAATTTACCGCTGGCATTTTAGCGATTGGGAGTGGCCTGATGCTGGGGCGTGAAGGCCCTTCGATTCAACTCGGGGCCGCCATTGGACAAGGAGTAGCGCAATACCGTCATTTAAGTCATAACAAAGCCAAGAGTTTAATTGCTAGTGGGGCAGCTGCTGGTTTATCTGCGGCGTTCAATGCGCCATTAGCCGGGGTCATGTTCGTCCTGGAAGAAATTACCATAGTATCTCACCGTTTGTCTGGGTGGGGGCGGTGACTGGGGCAACGGTTTCAGACTTCGTTTCGACCGTCATGTTTGGGCAAACACCGGTCTTAGCGGTCGGCCAGTTAACCGTTTTTCCGGTGAAATTATATGGCTTACTTTTGCTATTTGGGCTAATTTTAGGGTTGTTTGGCTATGTGTATCAACGGGTATTATTGGCGAGTTTATCACTATATGACAAATTGGCACTCCCAAAGCCATTGTATGGGATAATCCCGTTCGTGTTGGTGATTCCCATCGGGCTCATGTGGCCACACATTTTAGGTGGTGGTAACGGTTTAATTTTATCGTTAAATAATACGCCAACCAGCGTGAAAATGCTGGGGTTGCTGTTGATGGTACGTTTCGTTTTTTCAATGGTGAGCTATGGTTCTGGCTTGCCAGGTGGTATTTTCTTGCCAATTTTAACGTTAGGAACTTTAAGTGGCACCCTCATTGCTAATGTGTTTGTGACCTTAAATTTGATGCCAACGACTTATATTTTAAATTTTGTTGTCATTGGTATGGCAGGATATTTTGCTTGTATCGGGAAAGCACCCTTCACGGCCATCATTCTCGTGTTTGAAATGGTGGGGAGTGTCACGCACATCCTGCCGTTGGCTTTTGTCAGTTTGGTCGCTTACTTAGTCGTTGATTTACTCAACGGGGCACCAATCTATGAATCATTGCTAGCCAGATTATTACAGCATAACCAGCCAACAACGGCTTCGTCGGCCATGACAACACTGGAATTTCCGGTCTTGGCTGGCAGTATGATGGAAGATCAACCCATCCGTGATTTGAACTTATTGCCCAATAGTTTGATCACCTTGGTCAAGCGATCGGATAATATACTCATTCCAAAGGGGGACTTGGTTTTGCGTGCTGGTGATATCATTTACCTACGCACCAGTCAGGATGCCGTCCAAGCTGCCAAAGAGCAATTATTAGCAACCGCCGAAACATAGGCCAGTTGTGGTTAACAAAATATGGCTACAATCTGTGTAAAATATGTGAGAAAATATAGTATCAGGTTTTAATTGTGTGTTTTTGGGAAAATGAGGAGACATGATGTTAAAAAAGTATAAGCTATATAAATCTGGCAAGCGATTAGTGACGGGGGTCTTTGTTGCTGGCGTCATCGCTTTAACGGGTGGATCACAAGTGCAAGCAGATACGACGACGCAGAATAGCACTAATCAGGTCGTTCAACCTGCAACAACACCAGCAACAACTACCGATGCAG
>USIU01000161.1 GCA_900554745.1 uncultured Leuconostoc sp. | reverse complement strand
GTCCGACTTAAATTAGCCTGATCCGTGCGTGTCGCTGCGCCCCCCTTCTCCTTGTCTGCTTACCGCGGTAAGCTTGCGATATTTTAATACTCTAGTTTACCATAAAAAACAACTTCTTGCGACTGTTATGCACCCGATTGCAAACTCAGATGAATCACTCGCGCCAATTTTTCGTTAATGCCGATGGCTTGCAAATCAGCAATCGAAGCCGCAGCAATCTTTGGTAGTGACCCAAACTCACGCAAGAGTTTCTGTCGCGTCTTCGGTCCGACACCATCAATCATATCCAGTCGTGACGCCAAGGTGTTTTTGCTACGGAGTTGACGGTGGAAACTCACCGCAAAACGATGTACCTCTTCTTGTACACGCTGAATCAAGAAGAACCCTTCCGATTGTTTGTCAAAGGTCACAATTTCACCAGTGTGCCCATCAATGAGATCGGCCGTCTTATGTTTATCATTTTTGACCATCGCCGCAATTGGCACATGGGTTAGACCTAATTCGTCCACTAATACTTCTTTAGCCGCGTTAAGTTGGATTTCGCCACCATCCATTAAAATCAAATCCGGCATGTCGCCACCCTCTTTTAACAGGCGTGAATAACGCCGGCGAATGACTTCCTGCGTTTCCGCCCATTCATCCGCATGATCCACGGATTTAATTTTATACTTGCGGTAGAGGTCTTTATTAGGCACGCCATCCTCAAATACGACCATGGCACTGACAATTTCCACGCCTTGCGTATGGGAATGATCAAAAGCTTCAATTCGGTGTCCCATCGGAATATGCAAAGCATCGGTAATCTCACGCATGGCCCCGGTGGTTTTCTTCTCATTAAGTTGCATCAGACGGAATTTTTCCTCTAGTGCAATCCGTGCATTTTTCTGCGCCAAATCTAATAAATCACGCTTTTCCCCACGCACCGGAATCCGAACGGGCACACCCAACGATTCCGCAAGCGCCGCCGTATCAATCCCTTTAGGTACTAAGACTTCATTAGGCTTTTGGATGTTACGTTGGGCATAAAACTGTTGAATAAAATTCATCATTTCTTCATCAGCGGAACCCACCACCGAAAAGGTTTGTTTAAATTGCCGAATCAACCGTGCTTGCCGAAGGAAAAAGACCTCAACGGTCATCCAACCTTTGTCCAGATAATAATTAAACAAATCGCGCGGTGTCGTATCTTTTGACAACACACGTTGGCTTTCAACAGTTTCATCAATATATTTCAACTGATCACGTAAATCAGCCGCCTGTTCAAACGCCAACGCCTCTGCCGCAGCCGTCATTTTTTCGGCAATCGCTTTTTTAACGGCTGCCGTATCACCGTCCAAAAAGCGCTTAATCCGGTCCACTTGCGCGGCATACTCAGCCTCTGGCACTTCATGCCAGCAAGCGCCTAAACATTGCCCCATATTGTAATAAAGGCAAGGTCGACCTTGGAATCCGTTACAACGGCGCAAGGGATAGTTTTTTTCTAAAAAACGTAACGTTTCTTGGGCGGCAAACACGTTGGGATAGGGGCCAAAATAAAAGCCACCATCTTTTTTCACTTCGTTGACCATCGCCATCTTTGGATCACGTTCTTTGGTAATTTTAATGTAAGGATAGCCCGTCCCATACTTCAATCGAATGTTGTAGTACGGTTTGTATTTTTTGATCAATTCGTTTTCTAACAAAAAGGCTTCTTTGTCAGAATTTGTCACGATATAATCAAAATCCACAATGTTTTGGACCAATTCAGCGGTCTTACCTGTATGATCTTGCTTAAAATAAGACCGGACGCGGTTTTTCAAATTTTTGGCCTTACCCACATAGATAATTTTGCCATTTTGGTCTTTCATTTGATATGACCCGGGTTCTGCTGGCAGTAACGCGAGTTTTTGTTCAATGTGTTGAGATGGATTTGCTAACATAGTTTTATTATACCAAGCCACGCAAGCATTTTGGTCGAAAATAAAAACACGCGTTCGCGTGTTTTCCATTTTAATTAAGCTTCGTGTTTAAGCGCTGCCCCGACAAAGTCATGGTACAAACCTTCCGGACGATCCGGACGTGAGAGGAATTCTGGGTGGTATTGGGCCGCAACGAAGAAATCATTCTTTGGATATTCAATCACTTCCATCAAACGATTGTCTGGTGATGTTGCCGCAAAGACCATACCAGCCTTTTCAAATTCGTCACGGAACTTTGTGTTGAATTCATAACGATGACGGTGACGTTGTTCAACTTCTTCAACATCGCCGTAAGCCTTGGCTGTTAACGTGCCTGGCTTTAACATGGCTGGGTAAAGACCCAAACGCAATGTCCCACCAAGGTTTTCCACGTTTTCTTGGTCCTTCATCAAATCAATAATTGGTGCTTGCGTTTCTGGATTAAGCTCAGTTGAGTTCGCGTCTTCATAACCCAAGACATGACGAGCAAATTCAACAGAAGCCAACTGCATCCCCAAGCAAACACCCAAGAATGGTGTATTGGTTTCACGGGCATAGCGAATGGCTTGAATTTTACCTTCAGTGCCACGCGCACCAAAGCCACCAGGTACCATCACACCATCAGCATCAGCTAACAATTCTTGCACATTTTCAGCTGTCACTGTTTCTGACTTAATGTGGTTAATGTTGACTTCCGCATCTTGGGCATAACCGGCATGCTTTAAGGCTTCATTAACTGAAATATACGCATCTGGCAAATCTGTATACTTACCAACTAAGGCAATGTTGACGGTCTTCTTTGGATGCTTGATGTGATCTACCATCGCTGTCCAAGCTGTCATGTCAGCCTTTGGTGCGTCAATCTTCAACTTTTCCAAAACCACGTCATCCATGCCTTGCGCTTGCAAATTCATTGGAATGTCATACAATGATTCCACGTCACGTGATTCAATCACCGCATTGGCATTGACATCTGTAAAGGTTGAAATCTTTTGCTTCAAGCCATCTTCCAACGGTTCAGAAGTACGCAAGACGATCATATCTGGTTGAATACCTAGAGAACGCAATTGTGCCACTGAATGTTGGGTTGGCTTCGTCTTGGCTTCACCAGCAGCTGTCAAGTAAA
>USIU01000160.1 GCA_900554745.1 uncultured Leuconostoc sp. | reverse complement strand
TGCTAATGACGCCAGCAAAAAATGTCTTGAGGGTAGTATCAGTCGTCAGTGATAAGAGGTGGTGAATCGCTGGTAAGCGACTGATGGCGCCGACGATGATAAAAAAGTTAATGAACATGAGTAGGATACCGTAATCCACTTTGCCAAGCACTTGACGATCCAACAGGCCAGCAGCGAGTAAACTGACCACGACAGCTAGCCATATGGGCAAGATTGACAAGATACCAAGTAAGACAATCGCCGTCGCGACTAAGAGCCAGCGCACCTTATGCCGATCAATGGATGGCACTGTAGTCGTCATGCTTGGAATCGGTCGTGCTGGAAAAAACCAAGTCACGATCATTAAGCTTAGCAAGCCAATCACCCCGATTGGTAGGGATAAGGTCATAAAGTGCGTTAAGCCAAGATGATAATAGGAGACTAAATAGAGATTTTGTGGATTACCAAAAGGTGTTAATGCGCTGCCCAAATTGGCATAGATCGTTAATAGACTAATCGGCACAATTTTTTTGAGATTGAGTTGTTGACTAATCTTGAAAAAGATCGGTACAAGCGTCAAAATGGCCACATCATTGGTAAAAAACATCGAACCAACAAATGAAAAGAGCAGCATCACCCCAATGATCCCTCTGGTTGTGCGACATTTTGCCACAATGGTGTTGGCAATGTAAGTCAGGACGTGTAATTGGCCGTAAATGGTGACAATCACCAGCAACGCCAGCAGTGCCAAAATGGTATGACTATCAATATCAGTTGGGGATACTTTCCCGAAAATGAGGGCGACAATGGCGAGCCCCAGCGTGACTAAAAACGTTTTGTCGGTATAAATTCTTTTGACTACAGTAATCATGTTTTTACTTTCTAAAATGCGATATTTACTCATTATACCTGATTTTAGGGGATGAGGTATTGGCGATGACGACGGGGACCAAATTTAGGCCTGTTGCGACAATATCCTGATGAGTAAGGCTTCTTCTGTCGTCAAATTATGATTTTTTCGAAAGGCCACGTTGGCACTAAAAGTGGGCTGAGAATCATCTAATAAAGGGATCGCCACAATGTTTGGGTCTGTGGGCGTTACGATATTGGTTAACAAAGCGACGCCGATATTTTCAGCGACCAAGCTCATGAGGAAATAAACGTCATTGGTTTTTAGGAATGTCTTGGGACGAATTCCGGCGTTTTTAGCTAATTGCTTCATCGCTTGCACATGAATAAAACTTGCATCAAATGAGATAAACAGTTGGTCTTTTAAATCTTTAAAGTAAATCCCCGTTTGTTGTTGCGCTAAGGGATTTGTTTTGGCCATATAGATATAGAAAGGGGCTGTGGCAAACGGGAAAACTTGTAGCTTGTCATTGGTGGCTTGGCCCAATGAACCGAGTAAAGCCAAATCAATGTCGCCGTTAATCAACGATTGCGTTAATCCGTTAGAACCTGCTTCATAGATATGCATATGATCAATACTGTATTGACGATCGAAGGCTTTGGTGGCTAAGACAATTTTGGCAAAATAGGCATTTTTGAGAATAGGTGGCAACCCAATGGTTGTGGTGCGTGATTGCAAATGGGTGATTTCTTGGTGGGCGCTATCCAGTTCATTTAAAATGGAGGCGGCGTGTTGGTAAAGTTGCTCCCCGGCTGGTGTGAATTTGAGGTCTGCGGTGGCATGGCCTCGAATCACTAACTTGGCTTGAAAATAAGTTTCAAGCCGTTTGATGGCACTACTAATGGATGGCTGACTCACTTTGAAATTTTTAGCCACTTTTGTAAAACTTTTTTCATGATATAACGCATCGTAATATTTTAAATCATTAATTTGCATATTTAAACCCCTAAATATCAACGTTTTGATTATCGCCATAAATTTTATTTATGACGACGTGCTTGTTTGACTATAAACGATGGCGACCTGTATAGTCAAGGCAGTTGTTAAATGATAAACAAACATTTGGAGGATTTAAACATGACAACCACTGGATATGACGTACTGCGTAATCCATTTTTGAACAAAGGGACGGCTTTTACGGCTGCAGAACGTCGCGCGCTGGGGCTTGTTGGGACGCTACCCAGTCAAGTACAAACCATCGATGAACAAGCCGCCCAAGCCTACCAGCAATTTCAATCAAAAGATGCGCCACTGGAAAAGCGAATTTTCTTGATGAACTTATTTAATGAAAATGTCACGCTATTCTATCATTTGATGGATCAGCACGTTGCTGAATTTATGCCAATTGTTTACGATCCGGTTGTCGCTGATGCCATTGAGCAATATAACGAGCTGATGATTAACCCGCAACAAGCAGCATTTTTGTCGGTTGACCGACCAGAAGATATTCAACAATCACTCTTAAATGCCGCTGCTGGACGTGAGATTAAGTTGGTTGTCGTGACGGATGCAGAAGGCATCTTAGGCATGGGCGATTGGGGTGTGAACGGCGTTGACATTGCCATTGGTAAGTTAATGGTTTATACCGCTGCTGCTGGCATTGATCCGGCCAGTGTTTTGGCGATTAGTATTGACGCCGGCACGAATAATCAAGCTTTGCTGGATAATCCACGTTACTTAGGGAACCGACACCCACGGGTTGCTGATGACGATTATCTGGCGTTCATTGATCAATTTGTGACTGTTGAACAAACTTTGTTCCCTGAATCATTGTTGCATTGGGAAGATTTTGGCCGGGGAAATGCCCAAGTCATCTTAGATAAATACAAAGATAAAATTGCAACCTTTAATGATGATATTCAAGGTACGGGGATGATTGTGTTGGCTGGTATTTTTGGGGCTTTGAACATTTCTAAGGAAAAACTCGTTGATCAAACCTTCGTTACTTTTGGTGCAGGAACTGCTGGGATGGGCATTGTCAACCAAATATTCACGGAATTGCAGCGTGCTGGCTTGACTGCTGATGAAGCCCGCCAACATTTCTATTTGGTTGACAAGCAAGGATTGTTATTTGACGATACCCCAGATTTGACGGCCGCCCAAAAGCCTTTTACGCGATCACGTGCTGAATTTGCGCATGCTGATACGTTGACGAACTTGGCTGATGTTGTCAAAACTGTGCGGCCAACCGTTTTGATTGGGACGTCAACCCAGCCCGGAAC
>USIU01000159.1 GCA_900554745.1 uncultured Leuconostoc sp. | reverse complement strand
ATGCAGGCTGTTAAGTTAGACCATGACGATGCGGCCGTGGTGATTTCTCATTCTGGTCGCAACAAGGATACATTACTTGTTGCCCAAAAGTTAAAACAAAATGGCGTGAAAGTCATTGCCATTACGTCTTTTGCGGACTCACCGCTGGCAAAAATTGCGGATTTAGTCCTATTATCATTGGCAGAAGAAATCAATTTCCGCAGTGAGTCCATGAGCTCGCTGATTGCCCAAATCACTTTAATTGATACCCTCTTTACCTTGGTCGGCTCATATTTTTCACACAATACCCAAAACGTGGTCGATAACATGCGTAGTGTCATCGAAGAGACACGTTCCCATTAAAAAACAACCAAACGGTTTGCCGTTTGGTTGTTTTTTTAATCTTTTTTCAACATGGCTTTAGCTTGGTTGGTTAGCATATCAATGGCCACCAAATTTTCGCCACCTTCAGGGACAATAATGTTCGCATAGCGCTTTGTAGGTTCCACGAATTGATGATACATTGGCTTGACCGTCGCCAAATATTGCTCAATGACCCCACGAACCGTGCGGCCTCGTTCTTCAATATCACGTTCTAGCCGACGGAGGAAGCGGATATCGTCATCCGTGTCCACAAAAATTTTCATGTCCAACAAATCACGCACCCGTTCATCATTAAATAGTAACACCCCATCCACAATGACCACATTTGCCGGTTCAACCCGTTCAACCTGCTTAGAACGGGTATGCTTAGCATAATCATAGATTGGCTTATCAATTGGTTCATTGCGTAATAACCGGCGCAAATCCGAGACAAAAAGATCTGTTTCAAAAGAATCGGGGTGATCATAATTCGTCAAGACGCGTTCTGACATCGGCTTGTCTGATTGATCTTTATAATAAGAATCTTGTTGTAACAAGATGGCGACTGATCCATCTGCCGTTAAACGGCGGACTAGCTCCCGACTGACCGTGGTCTTACCAGAACCAGAACCACCTGTAATCCCAATTACTAAAGGCTTTTTTGCCATTATTGTTGCCCTCCTTCACTCGCTTCAATACCGGCTAACAAACCATCAAAATCAAGCGTCATCTTGCGATAGGCTGGATCATGAATCGGTAGGTGTTGCACAAATTCATCAAACACTTGCAAAGTGCCTGAAATGTCGCGCGCTGAAAAATCTAAAATGTGCCCGGCAAATTGCAAATCATCTGACAAGAAATGCACATGCCAGCCCGCAGCTGTTGGCCCGTTAAAAATCTGCGGCGCGAAGTAACCGACAACGGTGCCGGTGACGTTTTCCCGTTCAAATTCTGGTTGATTTTCAGCAACTGCTAACAAACTTGGATAAGGTGGCACTTGTTTAGGCGCAATGCGCACATGCACCCGCGAGAATTCACCATGAAATTTGACTGCCGCAAAAACATTCTGTAATGCTTCGGCTTTTAATTTCGCACTCAACGTGGCGAAATCGACCTGTGAAAATGGTAACGGTTGCGTAGGCGCATCAAAATGTACCGAGGCAAACGGCATCAAGGTGTCCGGATCGGTAAGATGGTTCACTTGCCCATCACTTTGTGCTTGATAAACGTCACCATCTATCAAAATGACTTCACCATCTAGGCCTGACAACGTACCAATCCCAGTGTCACCATGTTGTCGCAATTCAGCAACTGTGATCGTCCCTTGCATTTGTTTGCCCATGAGCATTGCTAATGTTCCGTGCTGATATAAACGACTCATTTTATTATCTTGATGTGTCACGCGACACACTTCCTCCAAATTATACTGTCTTATATTTTAAGCGAATAAAAATCGACTGTAAAGGGTTACGGCTTGTTTTTTCTCATGCGACGCCAAATAAAAAAACTACCGAACGGTAGTTTACTGAATGCCTGACACCCGACCAACTGTTTCGACAAGTAAACGGACATACTGCCGATCGCCGAGCGGCCCTTGATGAACGCCGTCATCGGCAAACCAGTCAGCATGTTGTTTGGCCACTGCGTACCAATCAACCACGTGCAAATTCTTATACGTTTTCTGCGCGGTTTGTAACAATTGATTGTTACTATCCTGCCAAGGACGTGATTGGACAAAATTATTCATCCAATAGACCTGCCGTTTTTTACCAGCAATCGCCATAATTTGATCCAAGTCTTGCTTTTTAATCGTCCCATTGGTACCTAAGCCAATGAGCAAATTATCTGCCAACGGTTGAGCCGCTGCGGCTTGTGCCATGATTTTTGGTGTTTGATACGGCTGGCGTCCCACTGCTGCATCCACTACCATATGTGGATTAACTTCTTGCAAATAAGGCGCAGCGTCTAGCATCACGGAATCACCAAACGCCTGAAACGGCATCGCTTGAAAAGCCAAATACTGTGCGGGCTGTAAGCCATAATTTTTAACAATTGTTTGCTGCTCTGGGGACAACTTGGTTGGTTGCCCTTTTTTGGCCGCCCCAGTCGCGTTATTTTTTTTAGCCAGCGCATTGCGTTTTTCAACCGCTGCTTGGTTTTGGCGTAACTTTTTTTCCAAGGCAGTTTCTGGGCGTGCTTGCCCAGCTTTTGGCGACAACAACCCATGACCAATAAAGACTAATAGCACACTTGCCGCCGCCAGTACCATAAAGAAACGATTGCGCGATTCAGACAAACGGGCAATTTGTTGTTTAAAGTAATCCTGTCGTCGGAAAGTCGTTTCGACAAACCGGTAACTCAATTCACTCACGGCCAGCACAATGATGACTTCCAATAGGAGATGCCACCAAGTTGGTCGATAATGCGGCATGAATTGTTCATAAAATATAAAAACAGGTAGCTGATACAGATAAATACTATAACTGCGTGTCCCTAAATAGGACATGACAGGGTTTTCTAACCCCTTACTGAGCCATGACGAGGGGTGGGCCACCACGGCAATCAGAATAGCCATCACGGCAGTCATCACATACATCAGTCCGTAATACGTTGCTGAGCTTTGGCCATTTAACCATAAAAAGCCAAGCACCGTTAATGCTAATGCCACGCCGCCAACAATGTCTAACCCTTTTTTAACTTCAGGGTGCACCGCCGGATTGAGATGTGTTGAGGGCCAGATAAAGGCCAATGCTGACCCCAACAAAATGGCAAATAACCGCGTATCGGCACCATAGTAACTCC
>USIU01000158.1 GCA_900554745.1 uncultured Leuconostoc sp. | reverse complement strand
TTATCAAAAGTGGCGTATCAGCTGGATGGGACATCATTTACCTTAACGCCAAACGATGGCCCAAATAGTTTGCACTCCGGCATTAACGGGTTTGATCGGGTGAATTGGCAGGCGACGGTTACCCAAGAGGCACATCAGGCAGCCGTGCATTTTACTCATACATTTGTGACAGAATTTCCTGGCGAATTGCAGGCAGAGGTGACGTACACATTGGATGACGCGGATCGTTTGACCGTGACGTTTAGTGGGGAATCAACCGCAACGACCTTGTTTAATCCGATGACGCATGTTTATTTTAACTTTGACGGGCGCCAGCAAGATGCAACCCAACATGAGTTACAGATTGCGGCACGGGAACATGTGGTGGTGGATAAGGCGAAGCTGCCAACTGGCGTCTTAGCGCCCAATAAAGGGACTAAATTTGACCTTGAAGCATTAAAGCCCATTGGCGATGCACAATTTGACGATGCTTGGCGCTTGGCTGATGACCGGCAAGGGCCAGCAGTGGTCTTGCGCTCGCCAAAGACTGGGGTAACGCTGGCGATTGATTCAGATCGTAACGGGGTGGTGGTCTTTACGACCAATCCAGCCATGGATAGTGACCAGATGACAGCCATTGCGGTGGAAATGCAAACCCTACCAGATGCGATTAATCAGACAGGTTTTGGCGATATTGTGTTGCCAGCCAATGTCAAGAAAACCTATCAAGTGACTTATGATTTAATTTAAAGGAGTCAAAACATGACTAATTTTTCAGAAATAAAGGGTTTCCTTTTTGACCTAGACGGCGTGATTGCTGATACAGCGAAGTTCCACGGCCAAGCTTGGCGACAAGTGGCGGACAAAGTCGGTACACCGTGGACTGATGAATTGGCGGAAGGGTTGAAAGGCATTAGCCGGATGGATTCCCTCCAATTGATTTTAGAGGCAAGTGGGCAGGGAGATGCTTACAGTGACGCAGAAAAAGCTGCCTTGGCTGATGAAAAGAACCGGAACTATCAAACGCTGATTGCTACACTGACAGAAGCGGATATTTTGCCGGGGATGAAGGCCTTTATTACCAATGCTAAAGCAGCAGGGTATCAATTGGCGATTGCATCAGCTTCAAAAAATGCGCCGCTCATTCTTGAGCATCTCGGTTTGACAGATTATTTTGTGGGAATTGTTGATCCAGCCACATTGGCCAAAGGCAAGCCAGATCCAGAAATCTTTGTTCGCGCAGCGGAAATTCTCGCCTTGCCACCAGAACAAACAATTGGCCTGGAAGATTCAACTTCAGGCATTGAAGCGATCAATGCTGCTGGGGCAACGTCATTGGGGATTGGTGATCCAAATGTTTTGTCCGCAGCCGATTTGAATTTTAACAGCACGGCGGATGTGACGCTTGAAAAAATTGCGGCTTTAATGGGTGAATAATTGCTTGACTTTAAAGCAATGACCCGCTATGATTAGGGTATATATTAAAGCCGATGAATTGGAAAAATCACAGTTTGGACCTTTAGAAATTTTGCGGGTGATGGAAGCAAAACAACAACGTGATTGGTGACACCTTGGAGGTCGCTGTTGTTTAAGACAGTGCGTGGTTGCGCGATAAGCAGTCAAAGTGGCAACACATGTTGTCAATATTTAAGGTGGTACCGTGCAAAAGCGCCCTTAACGATTAGTCGTTAAGGGCGCTTTTGAGGTTTAATGTAAAAAATTAAAAGGAGTAGGCGTTGTCGACAATTTAAGCGTCGCACAACGTGTGAATGAAAATGGCAAAAGCAACTTTCCAACGCCCCAAAGGCACAGCTGATTTGTTACCAGAACAAACGGCCCAATGGCAATATGTTGAAAATCTAGCCCGCGTTTTGTTTGGCGATTACAATTTTAAAGAGGTGCGGACCCCGATTTTTGAAAACTTTGAAGTGTTCTCACGCTCAGCGGGTGATACGTCTGATGTGGTGACCAAAGAAATGTATGATTTCCACGACAAGGGTGATCGCCACGTGGCTTTGCGGCCAGAGGGCACGGCCGGCATCGTACGTGCTTTTGTGGAAAATAAACTTTATGGCCCTGAATTTGACAAGCCTTATAAAGCCTTTTACATCGGACCCATGTTTCGTTATGAACGGCCACAAGCCGGGCGTTTCCGCCAATTCCACCAAATTGGCGCAGAGGCTTTCGGGTCAACTTCACCAGCCTTGGATGTCGAAATCATTGCGATGCTGATCAACTTTTTCCAAACGCTTGGTTTAGATAATTTAAAGGTCGCTATTAATTCATTAGGTGATAAGGCGACCCGAGAAGCTTATCGTCAGGCTTTGATTGATTATTTGAAGCCACATTTTGATGAGTTATCTGCTGATTCACAAACACGTTTGGAGAAAAACCCATTACGTGTTTTGGATTCTAAAGATCCACGAGATCAAGTCTTTGTCGCGGATGCACCAGTGATTTTGGATTATCTTTCTGATGAGGCAAAATCGCACTGGGAAAAGGTCCAAGCTCTGTTAACGGCCTTAGATATTCCGTTTGAAATCGATCCAACGATGGTGCGTGGATTAGATTATTATAACGATACCATTTTTGAAATCATGACGGTGGATGACACCTTAAAGGGCGCAGCAACCATTGCTGGTGGTGGTCGTTATTCAGGTTTGGTGTCTGAATTTGGTGGGCCAGAAACGCCTGGTGTTGGTTTTGGGATTGGCGTGGAGCGTCTGGTGAGTTTGCTAGAAGCAAAAGGTTTAAAGCCAGTTGAGCCAGAAGGGCTTGATTTCTATGTTGTCAATATTGGTGATGACACAGAAGTAGCTGCCATGCAAATTGTCCAAGCGATTCGAGGTTTCGGTTACGTTGCGGAACGCGATTACTTAGGGCGCTCGGCAAAAGCCCAATTTAAGTCAGCTGATCGTCACCAAAGCAAGTACGTGGTCACGATTGGTGAACAAGAATTAGCGGATCACGTCGCAAAGATTAAAAATATGGCAACTGGTCAGCAACAAACTGTGAAATTAGCTGATCTTTACACAGATTTGCCAACGATTATTGATGCAGAAGGAGATGAAGAACAATGAAGCGAACAACATATGCCGGCTTAATTGATGAAAAATATCTTGGCCAAACCGTAACCCTCACAGGTTGGGTGCAAAAGCGCCGTGATTTCGGTGATTTGATTTTCGTTGATTTGCGTGATCGTGAAG
>USIU01000157.1 GCA_900554745.1 uncultured Leuconostoc sp. | reverse complement strand
CGCCTATTAGCTACTCCAGTGCGTCGCGGACAGATTATTTTTGGCTACACAATGAGTTATGGCGTGATTGCCATTTTACAAACCCTGACGATTGTGTTGTACACGATATACGTGCTGCACATACCAATTGTCGGACAGATTGGTTGGGTGGTGATGACGAATGTGCTCTTAGCCTTGGTTGCGCTGTCGCTGGGGATTTTTATGTCAACTTTTGCGGCTTCTGAGTTCCAGATGATGCAATTTATTCCGTTAATTGTGGTACCACAGATTTTTTTCTCAGGTATTGTTCCCTTAGATACGATCAATCCTTGGCTGGCTAATGTGCAATATTTGCTACCGTTGACCTATGTTGCCAGTGCTGATAAAAAAATTATGATGCAAGGTTTTGGTTTGGACCAGATTTGGTTAGATTGTTTGATTTTACTGGGGTTCTTTATGGTATTGACTGCGGTAAATATTCGTGGTTTAAAGCAGTATCGTCGCGTCTAGCCATTCTGACACCAAAAAAGCAGCAGTTACGCGCGTAACTGCTGCTTTTTTTAATGACGGTTAAGATAGGCTGAGTGTTGACACATGTGGTAGCAACCAAAGCCAGCTAATAGACTAATAAACGGTGTATATTGGATCATATATTTTGTCCCACCAGATTCAAAAATCAATAAGAAGAGGAGACCACCCAGTAAGGTGAGGGCAACGAGGGTGGTTTTAGCATTTGTTTGATAAAACCAGGTTGTATAAATCATACTGACCAAGATGAATAACCAGACAAGCTGCATAACAAATTGATAATTGGCATGCCACGTCACGCGATCGCCAACTTTAATATCATGTTGGTAGATAAAAGTTTGTAACGCTTGACTGGCCGGTTTTTTTTGCTTGAGTGTCCGCACGGTTGACCACAACTGTTCGCGGTGAGCGCCCATGATCCCCGTATCAACATTATCACTATACTTCATGAGATAAAATTTCAAGGAACCGCCCAGACCACGTGCCTGTGTGCGGGCAATCAGCCGTTGTAGTTCAGGTTTTTTGCGTGCATCTTTATTGGGATACGTCATGGCAAAGTCATAATCTGCCGCATTAAATGTCCCGTGAACTGTGTTTTTATCTTCGGGATTACCGTAACTACCAAGTAGGATGTAGTGCACAGCGGGGAACCCCTTGGTGGCATCAATGGCCACAATTTGCTGGTTGGCTACATAGCTATTAAAACCAACCACCGTGGTGATAAAAAATAAGCTCCCCGTTAGTGTTAATTGTATTGACTTTTTGATAGGTTGTAAACGACCCAAGCCAGTTGGTGAAATGAGTAGAAAAATAACCAAAGCGATGACAAAGATAATGGCGCTAGGGCGTAATAAGTAGAGCAGGGCTAGGGCGATGCCAGCTACTGCAAGCAACAAAAAGCCCCATTTGTTGGTCTTAAATCCCTTAAGGAGGCACAAGAGTGCCAAGCTGGTCAACAAAAGCCCATAGTTATCCGTATAAGGGAGGATAAAAATAGGTTGAGCCATGACAAAGTAGGCAAAAACTAACGTGGCACTATTAGCGATCGCACGTGAGTCAAAATAGGTCTTTGCGAACACCCGAAAGAGTAGGACAGCAATATCGATGATAACCAGTGTCGCTAATTTAAACGCCCATAATTGCGTCCCAATCACCTGTGACATGACAAAACTCATGAAAAAGTACATCGTGTTGTTGGGATTAATCGACAGATAGTGGGCAATCGTTTCTGGGGTTGTTAAACCACCTAAAATCACCTGCGCATCTGAACCAACGTCAGTTTGCAACGTCATGAGTAATGCCACTTGCCAACCAACCAGCAAACTAAATGTCAGCCAAAACAGGCTGTTATGATGCGCTGTGAGCCACTGCCAAATTTTGGTGAGGGGACGCTTTAATGGCAAAAGCGTCCCGACATAACCTAACAAAAGGATAACGAATAGGCCAATAATGAAACGGTTACCCAGCTGCCATGGCGATAGCGTGTGCGATTGTAGGGATAAGAAGAGTGCCAGCAGTAACAAGATTAAGGTGGCAGTGTTAATCATACGATAAAACACGCGTTGCATAACTGAAAGTTCCTCCAAAGATTCTGATGAGTTGAAACACAGATAGAACTATCATAACAAATATGATGTGATTTTTCAGAAAAACGAGTTAATTAAGATCGTCAAGTCTGGTGTTTTCGGCCAAGCAGTGCCATGTTGGCATTAATCCAATAATTGTAACCAGCGAATCTCCTCCCAAGTCAAAATGGTTTGGGCAATACGAAGTTGGTTTGTGGTGTAGCCGGTAATGGGTCCGTTGATTAGTGCTGGTAAGACGAGCTCACCAGCTAAATTATAAGTCCCCGTATTACGTTGCGCGGTGACGGGGACATTTTTTTCGATAGCTATTTGGACGAGTGCCATCATTGCTGATACGGTCATTTGCTCGTGTTGTTGCCGCGCCGCAATCGTTGCTGCGGCTTTGGCTTCGCGTTGGCGTGCCGCAGTGTGATCAGAGAGGTAAAAGCCACCCCATTTTTTCATCCCTTGTTCTTGATAAAGTTGCCCAAAAACTTGCAATGGCCAGGCAGGGTCATAATTAGGATAGTCGTCATGCATCTGGTTGTCCGCCTTGGTGACCACCAACTAAATTGGCACGACTGATGGCCGTGGCAGCGGCATCAAGAGACGAGCCATAGACGAGCTTTGTCAAACCGAAGCGCTGCTGAATCTGGTCGATTGCCTGATCGAGTTGTTGTTGCTTGGTGCGTGTTACCGGTGACTCAAATAAATCAAGTTGCCGCACAGTGTCTGAAGACAGTTCGCCAAAATACACGGCGAGTTGTTGGGCAACACCATCTTGCCAATGCTGATTGAAGAGGGCGGTTGCCTGTTGTTGTAAAATTTTGGTGACATTGGTAGGGGTGGTTAAGCGTTGGGTTTGCTGCCACTGTTGGTGTGTTGTGAAGCGACTAATCTGAATGCTGATTGTGCCGGCGAGTTGATGTTGTTGCCGCAACCGGGTAGCCACTTGCGCAACAATTTCTCGTAAGACGACGAGAATATCGCTGCGCGTCGTATAGGGGCGTGGTAGTATTTGAGAATTACCAATACTGCGGGCAGTGGGCGCAACTTTTTCGCGAATCAGGGTCCGATCAACACCCCAAGCCAGAGCGTATAGGCGTAAGCCATTTTGCGGACCAAAAACTTTTCT
>USIU01000156.1 GCA_900554745.1 uncultured Leuconostoc sp. | reverse complement strand
TAGCCGTTACCGTAGTCGCTTTTACCACCTTTTTGCCGAACTTATTTGCCATTTTACTGGGCAATTTAGCCGACAAAACCCACAATCATCTACGGGCCTGGTCAATCACTAGACTCACTCAAGCGACTATTTTTCTGGGGATAGCCTGTTTACTATTTGCCTATGAAAAGCAAACCGTGACATTTATCATGCTGCTCTTCTTAATCTTTATCAATGATATTTTAGGACTTTATAGCAGTTTGTTAATGGATCCTATCACACGCTACATTTTAGCTCAAAAGGATATGCAAACGGCCATGAGTCTCGAACAAGCCGTTAGTATCACAATGACTATGATTGGTGGCTTTTTCGGTGCCGGCTTGTTTAGCCTTTTGAACAATAATGCAGCAATCTTTAGTTTAATCAATGCGCTGTTCTTTATTGTCGCCTGGCTCGTGATGACTGCCCACCAACAGTATTTCATCAAACCTCAGCAACAAATTAGCCAAAACCTCGCCAAACGTTCTCGAAGCACACTGTTTTCTGATTTCAACGCTACCTTTACTTTGGTATATCGCGACCGCTTATTTTTCCAACTGATCGTACTGGCTGCCGCTGTTAACTTTGTCAGTACATCACTAGCTGGTCTGTTTAATCTCACCCTACTACAAATACATCAGCTCCTCATCGGAAATTTTGGCACCACCGTGGCTATATTTGGCGCTGTGGAAACCGCCAGCATGCTACTGGGTTCCATTGTGGTACATGATATTTTTCAACACCTCACTACGAAGCAATTAATTGGGACAACGTGCGGCTTATTACTATTACTGGGTTTGGTCCCGAGTATCTGGCCTAACCGCTCGGTTTGGTTATGCTTAATCGCTAGTATCGGCTATGTTTCTGCTAAAATTAATCCGCGGATCGGGGCTATTATGATGCAACGCGTCGCACCTGATTGTTTGGCCAGCGTTGGTGGTTTGATCAATACTCTAGTCCTCGCCACCGCACCACTGGGTCAACTTTTATTTCTCAGCTTAGCTAATATCATCACACCGAGTTTTGCATGGTTGACCATGTCAACCATGTTATTCATCATTGTTTGCTATACGATTTATACCCGCCATCGCGACCTTGAACGAGTTGAAAATTAGTAAAATTCAGCTATACTTATTAATATGAAACCACGTAAATTAAACATTAAAACAATTCCAGCAACCGATACGAACCGCGCCTACCGTTTTTGGCGCGATGTATTTGATTTGCCCCAATCCGGGCATCAATCTGGGCGTCATTTAACCCTAGACGGCGAAGACATTGTCTTTGTTTCCGGCGAACCGAGCGATCAACTTGAATTGCTAGTCCGCGATCACCAAGCTGACCTGCAAAAACATTTAAAAAATAATTTTGTGACGGTAGTTGGTGAACCCGAACCACGTTTTGGCAACAAAGTCGCCATTAAAATCAACGATTCCGAAGGTAACCTGATTACCATTGAAGCCAATGTCTAAAAAAGACTGACACGTAGTGTGTCAGTCTTTTTTACTCGTCTTTTTTTGTAGCACGCGACGTGAGACAGCCGTCGCAATCAAAATACCCAGCGCCAGCGGCAAGATAGCCGAGCCATCTAAATGTGTAATTTCAATGAGCATAAACATCGCCATCAATGGTGCCTGTTGTGACGCTGCTAGTAACGTACCAGCACCTAAAATAGCCCCTTGACCGATGTTAACGCCTGGTACAAAATACGCAAGGCCCCAACCCGCAACAGCGCCTAAAGCACCACCAATTGAAATTGAGGGGGTCAATGTCCCCCCAGAGGCTCCTGACCGGATCGTCAAAACCGTCACAATCGCCTTGAGCCCTGCACCGACAATCAACACGATGACAATTTGCTGATAACGGGCCGTACTACCACCAATGGCTAACTGCGCAAGCGCGCGACCATTTCCCATAATTTCTGGGAAAAAATAAGCAATGCTTCCTGTCAATAATGACGCTAATGGCAACTGCCACAAAATGTGACGCGTCTTAGTCTGATGTTTTTCCGCCCATTGGAAGCATTTTCTAAACCAGCTCCCGGCCATGCCACACAACGGTGCCAAAACAATCACAAACAACACACTGCCAATTGGAAATTTGACATCATCTAATAAGTAATACGGATTAAAACCCTTCACAAGCGAGCCAATGCCCATAGCAATAGTCGACATCGTCAAACTCACACCAACCGTTTTCAAATCGTACTTTTTGTACAGGATTTCAACGGCAAAAAACATCCCCGTAATTGGTGCAATATAAATACCAGCAAAACCAGCACCAGCGGCTGCGGCAATTAATAGCCGACGATCATCACTGGAGAGCTGTTCGATATGATGTCGTGCCAAGAAGGCCGTCCACTTTTCAGCCAATACTGCTCCGACTTCACGTGGTGCCAATTCACGCCCAACGGAACCACCTGTTCCCACGTAAAAAATCTGGGTAACATCATGCAACAACGTCTGCCAAAGGGGCATTTTGCCCCCGTCAAGCGCCTTGTTGACACTGATGGTTGGTGTTGTTTTCGTCCGTAAGAACCACCAAATCACCGCAGCAATTAGCCCACCCAAGACAACGGATAGCAATCGCACTAAAGGCATGGTGGCAATTGGCGCTGGCACTTTGGCCGTTTCGCCGTACCGTAAAAATAGTTGCTCCGTATGTTCTAATAAAAAGGATAAGACGAGCGCCCCCACACCCGACGTGATGCCCAAAACAACTGTCGAGACAACCAGGACTGTCGTTTTTTGCTTAAACCACGGAGTCTGATGATGATGAGTTGATAATATTTGCGTTTTCATGATTTTACGACCTAAATGATCTACCCTCTAACATTTTTTAGCCTTGCCGTAAAAAAAGGCACAACTTTATAAATTATAACATAAACAAAAGCATGATTTTTCACAAATTCGGGCCATCGACGTCAAATTCGGCCACAATACTCATTATTATAGCGCTTTCACTGATTGAACTACCGTTTTTTAGGCTAATTCTTAAGAAAGTTTATTTTTTTCTATTACTTTTTTGATACTTCTTAAGCATTTGTTAATCGTTTATAAAAAGATATACGTTTAACATTTACTCCGCTATAATTCTTTCTTGTTTGCTATAACAAATCGTTAAATGGGAGAAAAGAATATTGGGAAACACAACGCAAGTCAGAAAAAAGCTTTATAAGGCAGGTAAAAACTGGGTC
>USIU01000155.1 GCA_900554745.1 uncultured Leuconostoc sp. | reverse complement strand
CTAAAAGAGTCTGATGAGTTGCATTCTCAAGGAATTGTCCTTGCGTATTTAAGTCAGCAGCATATTTGGGAACACATTTCTAAATGGCCAGATTGCATCTTCCGAAAAATTCAAGAATTTAGCGTGGAAGAATTACTCGATTTCTTTGTTAAGATTCAAGTTTTGTCGTTTCAGTCAGAAAGAGTGTACGCGATTACGGCTGCGGGAAGAAATTTTGGTACAGGATATATTGTGCCGTGGGACGTCGATGTGATGGACACATTTAAGAAGGAATTTGAAATGTTGAAACGACAAGGCTACCGTTTGATTTAAAAAGCACGGCTAAAAAAGGATCGAATTAACTAGTACTAGATCTTGATATGCAATCAATTTACACCTGCAAGCGCTTTCGTGATAAAATATAAGTGTCAATTAAACAATTAATGGACAATGGGGAGGTTTATCATGAAAGATATTTTGCCGGGGATGACGGTGCATTTGACGGTTGGTAATTATACCGACACGACAATCACAGTCAATGGTCACAAGATGACGTTTACGAGCATTTACGAAATTGGTTTGGGCGACACTGTATGCATGTTCGATGCAGATACTGAGAACGAAACAGTTCGCTTGTTGAAGGTGCCAGTTCACCAATATTAATTTGATACAAAAAAACGGGCCAAGGGAGGTGGCTAACTTTCCTTGGCCCGTTTCTGTTAGTGATTAACTTTATCAGAAGTTAAAAATGCGTCATCTCTGCAGTTTTCTTGATTGGTAGTGAGTACTGATCAATCACTTGGTCAACATCTTCAACTGGTACGTGAAGCCAAAGGGCCACGCGGCCAGAGTTTGAACGGTTACTTGCCGTGGTAATCTTACTTGCTGCATACGCAATACGCACATCTTCTTCTGTTAATGCCATATCATTCTCCTTAAGAATTGAGTTGAAACGTTGCTAAATCGTGGTGCTTATTTACATTATTCATCTCTTTTCTTTGCTGATCACACTATCTCCAATATCTAGTGTACTCGGAATAGTGCAACACTGTATATAAAAGGGAACATTAAGAAAAAGACGCCCTAAAATTAGGACGTTCCCGAAGTGCACCTTAAGCTGTAACATCCAACATCAACAAACGAATCTGCTTAAGCCAACGTGCGTAGGTGGCGCGATGGATACTTAGACGTGCGCATCGGTTGGTGACGGTATCTGTCGGATACTTAATCAAATCGATGATAACACGCTCTAAGTCAGATTTGTTCTTTTCCCGGGTGACTAACTTGGCCAGTACTTGATGCAGTTCAAAACGGTCTAAAGCGTTTGAACTACGCAGATCTTCGACATTCTCGTCGGCTGGCTCAAAACAGGTATGCTCACCATACCGCTTGGCTTGCCGTTGAAAGTCACGTAGTCGCCAAAGCAATAACCGATAAAGTGAGTTGTTCTTGCAAGGGGAGGGAACGTATCCACCCATCAGTTGTAATAGGATAATTAACCGCAGTTCCTGATAGTAATCATCGTAGTCAGGCGACGTGCGGAAAACATGCCCGGCTTTGAGTACGCTGCGAATCATCATATCGTACTGCGGGAGTTGAGTTGCATAATCTACTTGTTGGACCATAAAGTCCTCCTTTCGTTTTACCGCTTTTGGCGGTACCAGATTCTTATTTCTGGCCGTTTACTATTAAAGCACATCTGTTTTGTCGGCAAACTGTGTCTAAACCCGCGAAAATCGGGTGAAGGTTGTCTAATTTGTATAAATTAGAGTTGAAAGCACAGTTTTTTGGTTAAAACAGATGGCGTTAAAAAAGACGTGGGGGAATATGTTTTATGACTAAGATCGAAATCGATAAAAAGGGGTATGTCATTGGATTATGCGGGCTTGATTTAGAGAAGGGCGACCGCTTGTGTGAGATGTCCGCTGACCAAACGTTGTGCTTGCTGCCTGAGAAGTGCGAAAAGGGATTTGCGACGCGCATTGTGACGATGGATGGGGACTGTCGTTTAGTTGGGAAAACGTCCGGGGCTCTAGTTGCTGAGATGGCGGCACGAAACTACTGGGGGACGCCGTTGGAATTAAGTGCTTATTATGCCTTATATGAAAATGCTCATAAGTGCGTAAATAAAGCCAAAATCGGGTCAGGAGTCGCATTTTACCCGGTTACAGATTCAGAACGAAATACCAGTTGGATTAATGTATCGGTGATTACTGGAGTAACGGGGACTGTCCGTGGGTCAGTTATTGAAACATCAGTTGGCCTTAATTTTAAGGTAACAAAGAATGCGGATAACGTGCGTGCGGACTTAGCAGCTATTCGAGTGATTAGTCATTGGATGTGCCAAGTGAATGGTGCAAATCATTATGTTCATGAGCGCGGTATCTTGAACTGGTTAAATTGGCCAACGCATGCATCCTTTCAGCTGGATGTGATTTTGCTTCAACGATTAAGGATTTGTTTGTTTTTGGGACATCTATTGATGCATTGCTCGATTAGTCCGAAATGGCGTCAAGTACTCACGGAGCTGGCGGAGGCGATACTAGATGGTAAGTATGACAATTATCACCGTGTGAATTTCGACAAGGTGCAGGCTTTGTTTGTTAATGAATAAAATTGTGTACCCTGGATCTTTGCTCCGGGGTTTTTAAGTGGCATTAATTTCATATAGTGGTAACGATTGGACCATATCCAACGGAGTACATGTAAGATATAATTAATTCATCAAGTCTAAGGATGGGGTATTATTTTGGCTGATAAGGTGAATAAGATTAAAGAATCTGTGGGCAACGGATTGAAGGCTGCGCAGGTTGGCGCGGGTAAAGTTGCTGAGGTGGTCTCAGCAAAGACGGCTGAGGCACGTTTGAATATGGCGGTTAATGGTAAACTTCGTCGTCCGTTTAAGAGTATGAACACAACACGTCGCGCGACAATTAACAGCTTGGCAAAGCTATACGAGCAAGAGTTGTTAAATGACGAGACATTTGAAGATTTGCGTACGCGTTTTGAGCAACAACTTATTCAAAACTTGAATGAAGCATTGCATGGGATGGTTGTTGATTTTGCAACGGATGATGCTACTAAACAATTTGTCTTTGATAACACAGCGATTAAGCAAGTGGCCTTGCCATCTGGTATGGCGCCATCTTTGACAACCGTGCAGTTAAACGACAGTAAGTTGATCAACAATTCGGCAAAGTCGTTAGCAATTAACGGTGCTACGAAAACGCTAGATGCTGCCTCAAAGTTGAAGCCAGTTTCAAAGGTCGTGGGTAATGCTGGTGTGGCGGGTGCTGCAATTAGC
>USIU01000154.1 GCA_900554745.1 uncultured Leuconostoc sp. | reverse complement strand
CTGATGCCAAAAAAACACTCACCGTCACCAAACGCAAAGCGCGACGCAATAACGATTGTTCCAACTGGATAGCTTGCACCCGTGTTGTCCGCAACTGCATGGTGTGCTTGGTGAGTAAACCACGCGCAATAGCCAAATGCTGGCCAACACGGGTCAAGGTAAACCCGTAATATTGGTTATAAATTTTAAGAAAGGCCACGCCAATCCCCAAAAAAATGACCACTGCCGTCAACAGCGCATAAAACATCAGACTACCACCACTTAACCAACGATCTAAGTTAACCATCACATGATCCGGTAAATGATTGCTAATTTCCGACAATAACGTCAAGATGACCCCAATAATCCCCAAGCTACCAAATGATGTCAAAGCGTAGCGAATTAAGGCCCGTTGGTCAATCTGATACGTGGCACTCGCCTGTGGTTGTGGTGCCACCGTTGTTGCCCCCGCAGTTGTGGTTTGCGCTGCTTGGCGGTAGCGTTCAATGGTGGCAATTTGTGTTGGTGTTAAGGCGTTAAACGTGATTTGGTCATCCGCTTTTCCCGATGTTTCCAAGCGCACTTGAAAGACTTCAAAAGGTTGGAAAAAGAAGGGTTGTGTTTTAGTTAAGGTTTGCACACGTTCAAACGGGACATGCGTCCGTCGTTTCACAAATACCCCTTGATGCACCGTAATTTCATGAGGCGTGAGCTCATAGGTAAAGAAAAACCATCTCACAACACCAAAAACCAGGGCAACCACCAAAAAACCACCCGTCCACAACGCCTGTTGGCCAAGCGCGCGCTGCCCCTGCAACATCACAAACACAAACGGTAGCAATAAATCTTTAGCCGTCTGCATCACCATGGCAATCACGGCAAATTTTGATTGACGCATGGGTTTAGTCATCGGTCTCAACCTCCCGCGCCTGCCGGGCTGAAGCAATCAATTGATCCCGCAACGCTTGGGCGACGTCTTCAGCAATCGCTTCAATTTTGAAATTGTGGGCAGCGGTCACGACAATGACACTTTGCAAATGATAACGCTGTAACAATGGCCCTTGCTGCGTATCAACATTTTGAATGCGATTCACTGGTACGGTGGCAGTTTTCCGAATAAAAAAGCCTTGATAAATCGTCACCGCATCTGGTGTTAAGAGATACTGGTAGTAACGATAGTAATACGGAATAAGCAGCATATGCCCAACATCAACGAGCAAGCCGAGACTAAAAATCACATTGATCGTCGTCATCACTGTACTTGACCAATGCGATTGGAAAACAATATTCAGGCCAACCCAAAGCACTAACCCTGGTATCAGCAGCAAAATATCACGCGCCAACCACACTTTCTTGGCTGTCCGCGGTAAACTCTTTGCGTTTGTTGGTATCATCTCGCAGCCCCCCAGCTCCCCTTACTTGTGACGTTCGGCGTTGATTTCTTCACTCAACACAATCAAATGATCAAGCGCCCGTCGCGCCAAGCGTGAGTCGTGCAAACGGTTGGCTTCATTTGTAATCCCGCCGAGCGTATGGGGCGTATTAATATCTTTAATAATGGCAACTAACTGTTCATGCCAGGCTGCCAATTGGTCTTTGTCTGTCATAATTTTCTCCTAATAAACAATTACGTATATTTTATCATGCCTGTCTTTTAATTTCATGAAAAAACGTGCATTTACATGAAAAAATTATGACAATATTCGGCTTGTTGCTGTCACCCCATTTAAACAACCGATCGGTGCTAATTCGCGTCGCATCGCCATTATTTCACTGACACTTGTGCGTTGTCCTGACGGCTATTCGTGGATAATGTTCGCTTTTTATGGGAAAACCCTGTGCCAAGGTGGCTTGTTGTTTGCCCAGATTTTTTGTATAGTTAATAGGTTACTAAATAATTGGAGGTTGTCATGGTGATTATTACAGCAGGCATGATTGGCGTTGGCAAAACGACATTAACGAGCTTGATCGCTGAACATTTTGGCACAAAAGCATTTTACGAACCCGTGGGCGACAATCCAGTCTTGCCACTTTATTACTCGGATCCTAAGCAGTATGGTTTCTTACTCCAAATCTACTTTCTTAATCGGCGTTTCGACATGATTAAGCAAGCTTTGGCCGATGATAACAATGTCTTAGATCGTTCAATCTACGAAGATGCTCTCTTCACAGCTGAAAATCATAAAGATGGCAACATCACAGATGCTGAAATGGAAGTTTATACGCAATTGCTCGACAATATGATGGCAGAATTGCAAAAGCTTCCTAAAAAGGCCCCTGACCTCTTAGTCTATGCGGAAACAGACTTTGAAACGATCTTGTACCGCATCAAGAAGCGTGGTCGTGATTACGAACAATTCGACGAAAATGACGAATTGCGTCAATACTACTTCCGCATTTGGTCAGCCTACCGTGACTGGTTTGAGGCTTATGATGCGTCACCTAAGATTAAGATTGACTTGCAAACGTATGATTTAGAAGAAACCGCTAATCAACAAATCATCTTAGATCAAATTAACGACGCCTTAAAGGCCATTCGTTAATAAAAAACCACTTCCCTGTCGTGTCCCCGAAAGTTACGTTAACTTTTTGGGGACACCACTCACGAAGTGGTTTTTTTATTTGACTAATAATTTCAATGCTGAACGAATGTAACCATCCGTGGTATCTTCCGTTTGGGCTAAGGTCTTTTCAACCTTGGCAATTTCTTTGGCACTGTAACCTAGCGACGTTAACGCTGCCAACGCATCGGCTAGGGCTTGGTTATTGTCAGTTGGTTGGGCGACTGTCGGCGTCAAACCAGCCGACACCGCCAAATCGTCTAACTTACCTTTCAAATCCAAAATGATTTGTTGCGCAGTTTTCTTACCTACGCCGGGGAATTGCGTCAAATAAGACACATCATCATTGGCGACCGCATTTACTAAGCCTTGGGCATCCCCACTGGCCAAAATCGCTAAGGCGCTTTTAGGCCCAATGCCTGAGACATTTAACAATTTATTGAATAAAATCTTCTCGCTTTCATCAATGAAACCATACAACGCCATTTCATTTTCCCGCACAATCTGCTCAACGTAGACATGCGATTCGACGTTTTGCTCAAAACGGTAAGGGTTGGCCGTATATAACTTGTACCCGACCCCACTGCGATCACAAACCACGATATACGCCGGATAAATATTGGTAATTAACCCATTAATGTATTCGTACACAAGCCATTCTCCTTAAATCAACCCTTAGCCTCGCTTGACAAACATCGCATCCCCAAAGCTAAAGAAACGATACTGATCAGCCACGGCATGTTCATAGGCCTT
>USIU01000153.1 GCA_900554745.1 uncultured Leuconostoc sp. | reverse complement strand
CGGATGATGATTGGTTGGGGGATGTGCCAATTGGTCGTCCGACCGATACGACCGCCACGACTTATATTGGGGCGTTCTATCAGATTATTGCCCATTTACGTCAGCTACAGCCGCAGGCAATCATTATTGTCTTGACCCCGACCTTGCAAACGCCGGTACGTGGTCAACAGGTGCGGCGGACTGATCGGACATTAAATGGCTTGGGTTTGGATTTGCATGCTTACGTCGCCGCTCAACTTGCGGCCTGTCAAGATTTAGCGGTACCCGTTATCAACTTAATGCAAAAACGGTTATTTGATCCGAGTCAGGCCCGCTTTCGGGCGCAATGGATGCCAGATGGGCTGCATCCAAATGCCTTAGGGCAGCGCCGAATTGCTCGGCTGATTGCGGAAACGTACACTAACATCATCAAAATCAAACAAAAAAGTTCAAGTCAGTTGACTTGAACTTTTTTGTTTTAGTTTTCAAAGGCAACGCGCACACCTTCTGGAATGGCAAAGTCTTTTTGTAGTAGCGTTAATTCACCAGTTGCTTGATCGCGGGCAAAAAGCGTCACGTTATCCGTGTCTTGGTTAGCAACAACAAGGAAATCTTGGTTGTCATCCCAGTTCATATCGCGAGGGAATTCACCTTCTGAACTGATGAGCTGGATGCGTTCAATTTCCGCCCCTTCATTCATGACCTTGAAGACCGCAATTGAATTATGACCACGGTTTGATGCATAGATGAAACGGCCGTCACGGCTGATACGGAGGGCAGCAGAACCATTGTGGGCTGTCCAATCAGCTGGAATTGTTGAAGCTGTCATCACATGTTCAAAAGTGCCATCTTCAGCATTATACTTCAAGACGCTGAGCAAGCTTGAAAGTTCGCCGAGTACATAGGCATATTGGCCATCTGGTGAAAACCGAATATGACGTGGGCCAAAGCCTTCTTCCGTGTGGAAACGTGCCACTTCAGTAAAGTGTCCGTCATCTTGGACATCAAAAGTAATCACTTCATCGGTCCCTAAGTCAACGGCCACCAAACGCTTATCGGGTGTCAAGTTGGCAAAATGAATGTGCGAGCTCCCTTGTTCTGGTCGTGGGCCAGAACCGGTATTCGTCCATGTTGTGACGAGGGATAAGTTGCCATCAGGCTTAATTTGATAAGATTCAACCGTACCACGATGATAATAACCGGCAAAGACGAGTTGGCGGGCTTCATCGATACCAATATAAGCAGGGGCAGACCCTTCGCTTAATTGGGCATCAATTTCAGCCAATGGCCGGACCGTGTTGTCTAGTGTGACCACGCCACCTTGACCGTCACGATTTTCAACCGCATAGACCTTGTTCGCTTTTGAAACGGCCAGATAAGTGGGGTTCGTTAGTGGTGCAACGAAAGTGGGGTTTTGTAGTTGGCGCGCTTCAGTGTCGAGCTCGGCTTCATAGAGCCCTTTTGAGATGCGTTTTGTATAAGTACCAAATAAAATTTTATGACTTGTCATAATAAAATCTCCTTGATGTATTGCCTCTATCATAGCATATATGTAAGGGGTTTCACAAGTTGTGAAAGCGTCAGCATTTCAGTATAATAAAATAAGCGAACATTTGTTCAGAGAGGTCAATTATGAAATTTATTCATGCAGCGGATAGTCACTTGGGTAACCCGTTTAAAGGGTTAGATCGTGAGTTGCCAGCGGCGCTAAAACAGTTGGTACAACAGTCAACCTTACAAGCATTTGAAAAGATGATCACGCACGCGTTGACGGAACAGGTTGACTTTATCCTGATTGCCGGGGATTTATACAGTGCCACCGAAAACAGCCCCCAAGTCCAGGTTTTTGTGCATCAACAATTCGAACGTCTCAATCAAGCGAACATCCCAGTTTACTTGAGTTTTGGCAATCATGACTTTGAAGCCGATCAACATGCGCACTTGCCTTGGCCGGAAAATGTGCAGGTATTTAGTCAAGCTGTGGCGACGCAACGGTTGACGCTGGCATCCGGTGAACGGGTGGCGTTGACGGGCTTTAGCTACCAAACGCCACGCCAAATGCAACCAGTGTTGGCAGATTTTCCGGTGAAAAGCCCTGAAGATGATTATCATATTGGGCTGTACCACGGGGCTTTGGGGAAAGCAGGGGATCCTTATGCGCCATTTACCGTTCAAGGGCTTTTGGCCAAGCACTACGATTATTGGGCACTTGGGCATATCCATGTGCGCCAAACCTTACACGAGCAGCCATTTATTGGATATTCGGGTAATCTACAAGGTTTAAACCGGAAAGAAACTGGTGAGAAAGGCTATTATTTGGTCACGGCAACGCAAGGCAAGTTAGTGCCCACATTTCAACCGTCAACGGTGATTCGCTGGGAGGAACTACGTGTTGCTGATAGTTTGGACGAAGATGCGCTACTAGCAAAACTTGCCACACGTGATGATCAAACACCCGTCTTTCTCACGTTGCAACTGACGGGACAACTGGATACGGCAGTCCTTGAACGTCTCACCAGTGGCGTGATGTTAGCCAAAATCCGGGCTAATTTACCAGCCAACCAATGGGTTGTTCAGTTGGAACGACGCCAGACTGAGACTGAGACTGTCTTTTTGGCCGTTGAGCAAATTGATCAGCAATTTTGGCAGGCGGCGTTGGCACAAGTCCTCGCTGAGTTTGATATGGGGGCTTATTTACCGGCACAAGTCCCAAATATTGTCCGTGAGTATTATCTTAGCGCGGCCGGCAAGCAAGCCTTACGTGATAAAATGCAACAATTGTTATTAGAAAGGAATATTTGAGAGGAATGGAGATCCAACAAGTCGAGATTAGTGGCTTTGGCCGTTGGTCGCAGCAACATTTTGATTTTGCGTCAGGGCTGCAAGTCATTTGTGGGTCAAACGAGTCCGGTAAGTCAACTTTGCGTGCCTTTATTGTGGGCATTTTATTTGGTTTTCCGAGCAAAAAGGGGAAAACAAATACTTACGATCCGCGCGATGGGAGTCGTTATGGTGGGAGTTTAACCGTCCGATTCGCCTCAGAAACGGTGAAAATTACCCGCCTCGGTCGCACACAATCACAGCTCACGATTACGCGTGTGGCAGACCAAACGCGGATTGCCGAACCGGAAAAGTGGTTGGCAGACCGGTTAGCACCGTTAAATCGGGAAGCGTTTGATGCTATTTTTAATTTTAGTCAGCAAGACTTAGCAGAAATGACGCAACTCAAAGCGGCTGATTTACAGAAACTGTTGCTCAACATTGGCGCAGTAGGGAGTGCGCAGTGGTTAACCGTCGCTGATGACCTAGACAAACAAGCAGACAAGC
>USIU01000152.1 GCA_900554745.1 uncultured Leuconostoc sp. | reverse complement strand
TATATTTTTCTTTAAAAATTTGGTCAACACCTGCCTTATTTAATTGCGCAATTTGGGCTTCGAGATGTTGACCTTCGGTGCTAACCCTAGCATAGCCGTATTTCATAGCATGATTCCTTTATTCATTTAATCATTTTTTCAAGACGCAAAAAAGGTTCGCAACTTGAGAGATGCGAACCAGACACTTTGATAAGAAAATCATATCATAATTGTAATTTAATTGTGTGTGTAATCGTTATCTTGAAGCATTATACGTTATAAGTGGTTAATTCTTGGAATTTTTATGGTGGGGTTATATCTCTCGAGTTGTGACCCCAGCAATAACGGGGTTAACTTTGAATATCAAGCACAAACGTTACTTAGAAGGGAGAAAGAAAATTTATACCATCAAAGCAAGGCGCGTTAGGAACTTGTACAGACGACGATTAATTTTATGCTGGTTGGGGATAATGAGTTTGTGTTTATTAACCATTGGCCAATCAGCTGATGCTAGTCTAACCCCAACTTATCAAACGACCACAGCTGGCACGTCGCCAACACATGCTTGGACAATACCTGGGCAAAACGATGTCATGAATCATCAGGGTGGACATGATCAAGATGGGTGGGATAATGTGACGCATTGGGATGGCGCCCAAGATAACACGGAAAATTCCTATCTCAAATTTGGCGGTAACAGTGCCAATCAGCCAGATTATCAAATTCGCCAATATGCGCGTCAAACGGCCACACCCGGATTATTTGATGTTTTTTTGAATATCAAGGGCAATCGGAAAGTCGATCTCAAACCGATTGATATTGTGTTAGTGACAGATATGTCAGGCTCTATGGACTCTGTTTTCAATGGCGGTATCAAGCGAGAATATGCCGTACGTGATGGCATCAAAAAATTTATGCAAACAATTAACGACGAAGGGTATGGTGATTTTGTTAATGTTGGTCTGGTGAGTTATGCCTCTAAAGAAAGTGAACAGCGACCAGGCATTTCGACAGAAAATATTGATCGTGTCAGTAATAAAACACATGTGACAAACATTAATCGTATCCTCAGAAATCCTCCCGCAGGCGGAACATTCACGCAAAATGGTCTCCGCGAAGCACAAAATATGTTGGCAACTGATCAAAGTGACCACAAAAAAATCATGGTGCTATTGACCGATGGTATTCCAACACAATCCTATAAAGTCACGCATGCCAAAGTTGTTGATGGCCAGGTCATTGGGACAGCATTTGGTCAAGATTGGGATTACCCAGGCGTTACGGCACAATTTTTAGAACAACATTATCCCGACTGGATTTATCGGCCAGCACCTTATCAAGTCGATGGCCAAGCGATTAAAGATACTTGGGCTGCAACTCTGGGTGAAGCTTACCAATTACGAGAAGAAGGGACCGAACTGCATGTTTTAGGGATTCAATTGGCTACAGATGGGTGGGGTACAGGTAATAATTCTTACATGTATTTAACGAAAACACAAGTCCGAGAGCGAATGGCGTTACTTGCAACGCCTGGCCATTACCAAGATGCGGATACATTAGATGATGTTGGTACATACTTAGCAGACCAAGTCAAAGCGGTATTAAGTGAGTTTTACACCGTTAAAAATGGGACGGTAAATAACCCGATTGGCCAACAATTTACCTATGCGGCTGCACCACCAGAAGTATCAAGTGTTGGGCAAAAGGCGGTTGATACCTTACCGCAAGTGGCCCGTGACGCCCAACAAGTGACCGTTAATGACCTGAATTTGGGACAAAATCAAGAAATTCAAGTCCATTATCAAGTTCACCTCGAAACCGAGGAGCGCGACTTTCAACCTGACTTTTGGTATCAGGTAAGTGGACCAACTACCTTGACGCCAACAGAAAAGAGTGATGCGGTGGCCTTCGGAGTGCCTTCGGCTAAAGCTGCTGGCGCCAAATTGCAAGTGACGAAAAAATGGCTTGATGACATTGATCGAACAAAACGTCCTGATCAGATTCAGTTTGAAATCGGCCGAAAAGTTGCTGATCAGCTGACGGATTGGCGTATCACTGGGCAATTATCTGCCGCAGATAATTGGCAAAAGACGGTCACACAAGGGATGCAAGACGGACAAACGGTCTGGTTACCTGCTTATAATAACCAAGGTCAACCATTTGTCTATCACGTTTTAAATGAGCAGACGCCCGGTTATGTGACAACAATTGCGCAACAAGATCATCAGGCGACGGTGACCAATTGCCAATACGGCTTAGTGATTGATAAAGTCGCCCAGGGGACAACGGCATCTGTCACAGATGCCCGATTTACCGTTTCATCATCAGATGGCCAGCAAGTCATGACAGTTCAGGCGGGGCAGTGTCAGTTGTTAACACCAGGTGACTATACCGTGCAAGAAACCCAGGCACCAAGCGGCTTTCAAGTTGACAACACGCCATACCAGTTAACCCTTACAGCAGATGGGCAGTGGTTAAGTGATGGGCAGGCCATAACAGCAACGACGCCTGAACCAGATGGGGATGGTGTGAAAGACGGCTTTTCAATTGCCCAAAACCTTTCCCAAAATGCGAGTCAGACAAATATTGTGAAATTAACCAAAAATAATCACCCGAAGCCTTTTAAATTAGTGGTGAAAAAGATAGATGCACAGACAAGTCAACCTTTAGCGGGCGCAAAATTTGCACTCAAAACGTCAGCTGGGGAAATCATCACCGCGAAAGCTAATCGCAACGTGACAACCTTTACTTTTGCCCACTTAATCCCAGGAACGTACACCCTGACTGAACAACAGGCGCCTGAGGGGTACCGACAGGCTGAACCGGTCGTGATCATCATTGCGCTAGACGGTCGTATCCAAGTGAATAGTGGGACTAAACTGTGGACCACCAAGTTGGCTACCACACAACCTGAGAACCAAATCACCTTGCAAGTGCCGAATCGACCGGCACAAATCTTGCCAAATACTGGTGGCATGGGTCAGTTGCCATACTTGATAGTGGCTGGCAGCATGATGGGGGTGAGTCTCTTGCTCAGTTTGATTAACCAGTATCGGCAACGACGGAGGTCGGCGCAATGATTAAAAAAGTCGTAGTTTTTTTAACGTGTTGCTGCCTTTTCGGCCTGCTATCCTGGCCAGTGCAGCACATTGGATTGGCGCAGACCCAGTCTGACATGGCAATTCCGCTGCAACATCAAGTGGTCGTTGCGGGCACAGCAGTTAATCCGTCCGGTCAACGCACTCGGTTTGATTTATATGATATGTCGCAACTGGCAGCGATGCATCACCAAGAGCCTCATTATTTTCAAACCCTTAAAACACAAGCACAGGCCATTCA
>USIU01000151.1 GCA_900554745.1 uncultured Leuconostoc sp. | reverse complement strand
GGCACGTAAAACAAAGACCAAACCTTGACCACCTGAATCAACAACGCCAACTTCTTTCAAAACTGGCAATAATTCAGGGGTGCTATCAAGGGCTGCTTGAGCTGCTTCATCCACAGCTTGCATGAGCACCACAACATCATCGGTTTCTTCAGCCACTTGATTAGCTTTGGCAGCTGCTTCGCGAATCACCGTCAAAATCGTCCCTTCAGTCGGCTTCATCACTGACTTGTAAGCGATTTTTGCCCCAGACATCAAAGCATCGGCCATATCACGCGCTGACAATGTTGCCTTGTCTTCGACCGCATTGGCAAAACCACGGAAAATTTGTGACAAAATGACGCCAGAATTTCCGCGCGCACCCATCAACAACCCTTTTGATGTGGCCTTTGCCAAAGCACCAATATGGGTATCAAGCGCATCACGTTCATATTGGGCACCACTCGCCATTGACAGGCTCATGTTCGTCCCTGTGTCACCGTCGGGGACTGGGAACACATTTAATTTATTAATTTTATCCGCATTTGCAGCCAATGACGCTGCTGCAGCGTTAATCATCTTACCAAATTCAACATTGGTAATGGTTGTTATCTTAGTCATGACACTCCTAGTCTGTGACGCGTACACCTTGAACAATCACATTAACTTCTGTTGCGTGAATGCCGAGCAATGCGTCAAGATTATATCTCACTTTTCCTTGAACTGATTTTGAAATTTCTGATAATTTTGTGCCGTATTGGGCTACCAAGTAAACATCAACACTCACACCGTTGTCTTCTTGATGCACAACAACACCTTTGGCGTAATTTTCACGATTCAAGATTTGGTTCATCCCATCACGAAAAGCGGCTTTTGAGGCCATGCCGACAACACCTGGATTTTCAATCGCTGAGCCACCCACAATCGTTGCAATGACATCATTTTCAATTGTGATGTCACCATTTTTAGCCTTAATTTTAATCGCCATAATTCATCGAACACGGCCAATCCCCACCATGACTATTGCCATCGCGTCGACCGCGCATTTCCTCCTTAAAGGTTTACTGCTACTATTTTAACATATCTCAACGTAAAACGTTTTTTTAGCAGTTATACCACATAAAAAAACCACCTAAATGGTGGTCGTTTTATGTCAGCCGTACTTGAATAATCACCCAAAACGACTGTCATCGTTTTGTCGATTATACGCGTTCGATTGAACCGTTCTTCAATCCGGCCTTCAAAGTACGCGCTGTTAAATAAACTTTCTTTGCAGGCGCACCATTAATCTTAACAGTCACTTTTTGCAAATTTGGCTTCCAGCTACGACGACTTGAGTTCAACGCGTGTGAACGTTGGTTACCAAAGCGTGTGCGTGCGCCTGTAATAGCATCTTTTGCCATGTTCGACCCTCCTTTTCGAGCCAATGATTTAAAAAAGCTCTTTCTACAACAATAGTAAATTTTACCAGGTTTTTGCAACTATGGCAAGTTATTTCGTATATTTCGCTAAAACATTTGCTAATTGGTCTTTGGTATGGAAGCCAGTCAAACGTTCAACCACTTCCCCATCCTTTTGAACCAGCAACGTTGGAATCGCACGGATACCAAATTCAGCAGGTGTGACAGGATTTTCATCGACATCCATCTTCACAAATTCGACGTTGTCAACTTCATCAGATAGCGCTTCTAAAACCGGTGATTGCATCCGACAAGGACCACACCAAGTTGCCCAAAAATCAGTAATGGTTACACCATTGGCGGTTGCCGCCTTAAAATCAGCATCTGAAATTGCTTTTACAGTCATTACTATTCCTCCTTATACCTGACAATCAAAAGCGTTAATCTTTTGATTGCGTCACCATAACGATACCAGTTTTGAAGCGGATATGCACAATATCTGCTTTAAATTCGTTAGATGACCACATTTTAGCTACGCTCTCGGTGAGAGATAACGGATACTTCGCGTCAATAATTTGAAAATCTTTGACCTCGTTCAACGGCATAAAACCAAGATACTTCGTCTCTGGTATTTGATGCACCACTTTTTCACCAGGTTTCACATAACTGACCACATTCAAACGATCAATAAATTGTGTTTTTTCCACAATCGCGTCAAAAACGGGGTTTGCCATCAACCATAAATTACTTAACAAATGGTCAACCCGTCCACCAGTGGCCCCAAAGACTTTAATTCGGTCAGGTTGCTGCTTTTGAGCAAATAAAAGGGCTAATTCAGTATCCGTTTCATCTTTTTCTGCTTGCACGTGCATAATGGCATTGGCTTGCAAATGCGCCTCCAGCGTGGCTAACTCGGTCGCTGTTAATGAGTCAAAATCACCAACAGCCATCATCATTGGGATACCACGTTGATATAAACGCCAAGCACCGCGATCCGCCCCAATCCATAAACCTGGTTCTTGAAAAAGATCATCCGGCCAAAGTTCAGTTGGCGCTCCAGCTAAAATGTTAATTTGCATTACTTTGTCAAGGCTTTCAAACGGGCAATTTTTGCGGCTGGGTCAACTTTATCATAAACATATGATCCCGCGACAAACACATTGGCCCCCGCTTCATATGCAGCCACAACAGTTTCGTCGTTGATGCCCCCATCAACTTGAATATCAAAGTCATACCCTAATTCATCCCGAACGGCACGTAATTGGGCAATCTTTTCAAGTGTTGATGGCAAGAACTTTTGTCCCCCAAACCCCGGGTTAACTGTCATCACCAGCACTTGATCTACCATATCCAAAACTGGTTCAATCGCTAAGACCGGTGTTCCTGGGTTAATGACAACTTCCGCCTTGACGCCTTTGTTTTTGATCATTTGTAGCGCACGGTGAATATGTGGTGTCGCTTCAACATGAACCCCGATGATGTCAGCGCCGGCATCGGCAAATTCATCAACGATTTTTTCGGGATTCATCACCATTAAATGCACGTCTAAGACCATATCAGTCTCTGGTCGGAGTTGCTTGACCCAGTTTGGACCGTATGAGATTGATGGCACAAAGTTGCCATCCATGACGTCAATGTGTAAATATTCAGCACCCGCTGCTTCAACGAGCTTGACATCACGTTCCAAATTGGTATAGTCCGCGCTTAAAATTGATGGCGCAATAATTCCTGACATGCTTAATTCCTTCTTCCTAAAAGTTTCGATTATCTGTATTATATCTTGGCTTTTGCGCCTTAATCAGGTCGTAGAATGCCTTGTAACTATTATACCGTGATTCGGCAATCGCGCCAAGAGACACCACTGCCTTCACGCCACAGCCTGGTTCATTCAAATGGCGGCACCCACGAAAACGACACTCTTGTCGATAAGCGACAAATTCTGGGAAATAATTGTCGAGTTCATCAGCTGGAAAATCAAACACTTCA
>USIU01000150.1 GCA_900554745.1 uncultured Leuconostoc sp. | reverse complement strand
GGTAAGTTATTGTGTAAAAGCGATACAGTTGACTTACGCCTATGTCGAGTTAATTTGGATAAAATCCCAAGGAGAAAACACCATGAACGAAGCAAAGCTCATTCAAGATCTTGAAGAAATCAATCGCAATGTTGACAACACAAAAAAGTTGCCAGGTGCTAAAAACGTTTACCTCGCTGCCGGTTGGTTCTCTGACAGGCAAGAAGAGCTCTTAAAAGACGCTTTTATTAAGTTAAGTGCGAACCCTTCAATCGCCCACATTCATGTGCCACTTTTGCACCAATATGGCGGTATGGCTTTAAGCGAATCAAACAACGAACCTGATTTTGAATGGGGCGCAATGACCTATAAGGCTGACATTAAGGCCATTGATAACTCAGATATTACGGTTGCCGTGTTTGAGGCAGAAGACCCAGATAGTGGGACAGCCATGGAATTAGGTTATTCTGTTGCCTCTAACACACCGGTCGTTTCGGTTTTTGACGGTAACCTTGACGAACATCCCATTAACTTGATGTTGTCATTTGGTACTGATGCGCATGTCACATCAACTGCTGAACTCGCTGACTATGACTTCTTTGACATCACACCAAACCGTTACATGGGTAAGTTGATCTAATTTAAGATGTCAAGTATAAACACTTGACACGACTTTCGAAAAACCTATTGACAAACGGCTTAAATTTCGATAAACTTGACTAGTTGATAAATTGAAACGAAAGGAGGTGCCATTATGGCTACCCCATCAAACAAGAACTCTAAGTCTCACAAGCGTAACCGCCGCGGACACATCGGTTTGAATGTTCCTAACATTTTGTTGGATCAAGCAACTGGTGAATACCGTGTTGCCCACCGTGTTTCACCTTCTGGTGTTTACAACGGCAAGCAAGTTGCTGAAAAGAAGTAATTTCACAAATTAACCCATACCGTATGGTATGGGTTTTTGTTTACGCAGCAATGCCCTTGCTTAACACAAACAACAAACACATTGCGATTATGTGGTAAAATAATGTCATGACAATTACAATTAGAGAAGCAGCGGTTGACTCTGTCGAAGCCGCCAAACTGATGCGCCATAAAGGCGCCAACCGTATTGAATTAAGTGCCAATCTTGAAGTTGGTGGGTTAACCCCAGACACACGGACAATCATTGATACCCTACTAGCAATCGATGATGTCCCCGTGATCATCATGGTTCGGCCACGACCAGGCGATTTTGCCTATAACGACATCGAATTACAACAAATGCAAGATAGTCTCCAACAAATTGCTGATGTTGGTGGCCAATATGTCACTTTTGGGGTTGTCCGCGACCGCCAATTGGATCAAACCGCCATGGCGCAACTGATTGAAATGGCGACTGACTTAGATTTAGAAGTTGTCATGCATATGGCTTTTGATGAGATTGCCATCGACGCGCAACCAGCGGCAATGTTTTGGTTAGCCGACCAGGGTGTCAAGCGTATTCTAATGCACGGCGGCCCACTGGCAACGCCAATTTTTGATTGTGTCCCACACTTGCAAACACTCGTCAACACAGCACCCGCTGGGCTGACAATTTTACCAGGCGGTGGTATCACCCCTGACAATGCCCAACGTTTGGCGGATTCGTTAGGTGTCACAGAAGTTCATGGGTCTCAAATTGTTTAAACTTACAAGCTGGACGGGTCACTTTAACATTTGTGTGAAGTGACTTTTTTAAATCAGCCCTTTAGTCGCCAATACATTAAGAAAACGAGGACGTTATCATGCCATTAGACGGGTTATTTACGCATGCCTTAGTGCATGAATTTAATACATTACTGACGGGCGGACGCATTACCAAAGTGCACCAACCCTACCCAAATGAAATTGTGCTCGTTGTGCGCAATAATGGCACCAATTATCCCCTCCTCTTAAGTGCCCACCCAACCTATGCCCGGGCGCAAATCACCCGAATTCCTTATGAAAACCCACAAACGGCACCGAATTTTGTGATGTTTTTGCGGCGTTATCTTGAAGGCGCTAAGCTCCAAAAAATTGAACAAATTGCCAACGATCGGATCATTAACTTTTATGTCAATGCTCGCAACGAACTCGGTGACATTGAAGAAATTCGCTTAACGTTAGAAATGATGGGACGCCACTCTAACCTATTCTTAGTGCGTGATACGGATCAGCGTATTTTAGAATTGATTAAACACGTCCCGGCTGACCAAAATCGCGTCCGTTCGCTCATGCCTGGTGCCACTTACATCATGCCGCCAGCACAAGATCGCTTAAACCCATTTACTGATGGTTTTGACGCTTTGGCACCCATGATTTTAGATCGTCCAGCTGACGAATGGCCACAAATCATTCAGACGACTTATCAAGGGTTTAGCCGCGATGCCGCCACGGCACTATCAGCTGCGATTGCCCAACCTGGTGATCCCTTGCAACATGCCCATGATTGGCTGGGGAATTTTGATGCACCGACCCCAACGCTCTTTACCAGTGATAAAGGCGCGCTCAGTTATGCCGCCTTTCCTTGGCAGCAACCAGCCGCCGACATCACGACTTTTGAAACGTTAGGCGAGCTGCTGGATGCTTATTACATCGGTAAGGCCGAGCGTGAACGCGTTAATCAACAAGCCGGGTCGTTGGTACGCGTGGTCAAAAACGAACTCAAGAAAAATCAAGCCAAGCGCAAGAAGTTACTGGCCACGCTGGCAGATGCGGAAAATGCCGATGCGTTGAAAGTGATGGGCGATTTGCTCATTACCTATCCACATCTCGTTGAAAAAGGCATGACTTCGGTTGCGATTGAAAACTATTATGATAATAACAAGTTGCTCACGATTCCGCTAGATCCGAAATTAAATGGGTTGAAGAATGCCGAAAAGTACTTTAACAAGTATCGCAAATTACGCACGGCCGTGGCCTATGTCAACGAACAAATGGCCCTAACAGATGCCGAAATTGACTATTTCAATAATATCGTCGCCCAACTAGATGTCGCCTCTCCAAAGGATGTCGAAGATATCCGCTTAGAATTAACCACTGGTGGCTATATTCGGGCCAACAAAAAGAACAAACAAAAGCCAAAGGTCTCACAACCCGATCGTTTTGTCAGTTCTGATGGGACACTGATTGAAGTCGGTAAAAACAATTTACAAAACGAGCGTTTGTCGTTGAAGCAAGCTGATCGCCGTGATATCTGGTTGCACGTTCAAAAAATTCCTGGTTCTCACGTAGTCATTCGCGATGCCAATCCGTCGGACGAGACGCTGATTGAAGCCGCGAAACTAGCCGCCTATTTCAGTAAAGCCAGAGACTCTGCCAATGTGCCCGTTGATTATTTACCAGCTGGTAAATTACGTAAGCCAAATGGTGCCAAGCCTGGTTTTGTCATTTTTGAAGGCCAACAAACCCTCTATGTCA
>USIU01000149.1 GCA_900554745.1 uncultured Leuconostoc sp. | reverse complement strand
TGCGACATTTCCCTGCCCCATTGTCGCATCTGTCAGGGGATGCAAGCGATCGATGGCATCTCCAATATCAAACGTATAATGTGTCGTAGGAGCGGCTTGTGCGTCTAATAAAAAACGTTGAATTCGTGGCCAATTTTCAAGATGCGAATGGACATCATTCGTGTGTAATAAATGAATGGTTTCAGTTGCCATCGGTCTCCTTTCTCACCTGAGTGATCATTTATTGTCGTTGCCAATAATCGCGTCGCTTACCGGCAATCATGGTGATGATTTCTGCCTCACTTAACGGCGCACCAAAAGGGACACTGTCAGTTGGCAAATAATCACGATCCGGTGAATCAATGCCGACATTGAGATTTTCTTTATGGTGGATACTAGCATGATGAATATGACCGTGTAAGTTAATCTTATGTTTTGTCAAGCCAAACAACAACGGATAATGCGTTAAAAAGACTTCGTGGTGGGCAAACTTCATCCGCGTCCCCACTTCGTGAACGGTAAACTTCGGCCGTCCCTTGTCATCAATGTCATTATGCGCCAATAAATATTTTAAAAATGCTGACGTGTCATGGTTCCCTTTGATAATCACCATCCGCCCATTCAGCCGCTGTAAATAAGTCAACATCTCAGCCATCACCTGTTTGGCTGGCCGATCCACAGCCAACATGATATCGCCCAAATGGTACACTGTATCCGTTGGTTTTACCCGTTCATTCCAATGCGCAACGATTGTCTCATGCATTTGGTCAATCGTCACAAATTGATCCCGCGGTGCAAAAAAGCCCCCATACAATAAGTCACGATGAAAAAAATGCGTATCAGCCGTAAAGAAATTCATCTTGTCCCTCATCTACCACCATGGTCAAAAAGACGTTGCGTCCCGCAACGTCTTAATGCGCCAATCGATACAAATAATCTGAAAAATCCTGTAAATTTGCCGGAAAAGCGTTTAAACCCCAAATAATCCGTTCCTGCGTTCCTGGCGCTTTAAATCGCACGCCCCACTCATCATTTAAGCTCGGATCCGGATAGGCGGGTCCGCGATAAGCCGTCATCCATGTGTCCAGATATTGCCAAGCCGTCTCGGCAATCTCGTCCCATTGCGCCGTCATATCTAGCCAGTCTTCACGGTAGCGCCAGTTAAACGGCTCACCAGCTGCATTGAAATGTGGATTATAAAAATCAAATTCGGGATCCGTAATATTTTTAACGGGTTGCGTCTTATCGGCAATCTGTAAAAAGGCATGCCCTTCGTGGCGCTTAAGATAAACGTAGTCGAAACCTGTTGCCAAGTTACCACGATAGAAAACTAAGAAATCTAATCGCCGACTCGCCATATTATGCCTCAATCACCAGCAAATCCTTTGGCAAACTTGCCGTTAAGTTCTCATAACCGGTTGGCGTGACAATCACATCATCTTCGATACGTACGCCACCCTTACCAGCTAAGTAAATGCCTGGTTCAATCGTGAGTAAGTGACCTGCTTGCATTTCATCACTTGAACGCGCACTGAGGGCTGGTCCTTCATGGATGTCTAAGCCAACGCCATGCCCAGTTGAGTGGTTATAGGCTTCACCATAACCATGTTCAGTAATATAATCACGAGCAACCCGATCCACTTCGCTACCAGAAATGCCAGGTTTGATGACATCAATGGCATTTTCATTCGCTTGCTTGACAATATGGTAAATCTTTTGCAATTCTTCGTCCACTTCGCCAATCGCAATGGTGCGGGTAATATCTGATGTATAGTCATCAACATAGTACCCAAAGTCAATCGTGACCAATTCACCAGGTGCAATCACTTTATCCGTGGCCTCCCCGTGTGGCAAAGCAGCACGATAACCGGATGCCACAATCGTATCAAATGAGGCTTTTTCCGCACCATAAAACTTTTGCAAGCGATCCAATTCATTTGCCACTTGACGTTCTGTCATCCCCGGCTTGATGAAAGTCATCAAATCATTAAAGGCTTTAATTGAAGCATCAGCTGCCCGACGTAGAGCGGCCAACTCAGCTTCATCTTTGACTTCGCGCAATGCTTCAATCGCTTCGGGCACCGCATCAAAGCTGATATCAGCCGGCAATAATTCATCCATGACATCATACACAGCATATGGCATGCTGGCTTCAAAGCCCAAACGCTTAATTCCGAATTCAACTGCTGTTTGCGCAGCCGTTTCATAGTAAGCCCGTGTGACAATAAAATCAACCCCTTCAGGCAAGCGGTGCTTATAGTCTTCTTCGTAACGCGCATCCGTAATTAGGCGTGCCCGATCGGGACCAACCACCACCACACCATCGCCAGTGCCGCCATCAAACCCTGTCAAATACTTGGTGTTGGCACCTTGATAAACGACCAACCCATCAAGGTCAAGTTTTTTTAAGAGTTTCTGTAATTTAGCAATGCGTGATTCAAAATAGTTTGTCATGTCGCAACACATCCTTTTTATTTAATCGATGTTTCTATTATAACACAATCTCATAATTATTAATTTAAGCTCATAAAAAAGACACAACCTCAATTGGTTGTGTCTTTTAATCGAAATTACTTAGCAGCTGCCAAGATTTCGTTGTATTGTTCACGTGTGTAAACAGATACTTGGCGCTTGTCACGACCCTTACGTTCGAACTTAACAACGCCGTCTGTCAAAGCAAACAATGTGTCATCGCCACCCTTTTTAACGTTCACACCTGGATAGATGTGTGTACCACGTTGGCGATAAATGATTGAGCCAGCCTTCAAAGCTTGTCCGTCAGCAACCTTAGTTCCTAGACGACGACCAGCTGAGTCACGACCGTTGGCTGAAGATCCGCCACCCTTGTGGTGCGCGAACATTTGCAAGTTTTCTTGATTCATCAACATAAGTCTATTTCTCCTTTACAAGTAATGATTACGCGATTGAATCAATCTTCACGCGTGTATATGGTTGGCGGTGGCCTTGCTTAGAATGCATGTTCTTCTTGGCCTTGTACTTGAAAGTGATAACCTTCTTTTGCTTACCTTGCTTTTCAACAGTACCAGTAACCTTTGCACCGTCGACAAAAGGTGTTCCAACCTTGCCATCAACCAAAACAACTTGGTCAAAAGTTACCTTTTCACCTTCAGCTGCATCCAACTTTTCGACGAAGATTGTGTCGCCTTCAGCGACCTTATATTGCTTGCCGCCTGTAACAATAACTGCGTATGCCATTATTGAATTCTCCTTATACTTAGACTCACCATCCCAGGCGGGCCGGCTCTGGTCCGACACGTACTTCAACCTGTTCTGAGTGGTTGTAGCTCTGCTAACAACTTTTCAAGTATAACAAATCTTAAACATTTCGTCAAGAACAGGCGTTGCCACTTTAGTTGCCTATCTCAAAATCAAACAAATTCAAACCGGTCTGGGTTGCCGCCGTGGTATTCA
>USIU01000148.1 GCA_900554745.1 uncultured Leuconostoc sp. | reverse complement strand
TGACCAGTTTGGGGTGTCTCTGGTCCCAGAAGACGTGGTTTATCTCCCGCCTCACTCAACCAGGCTTCCAACGTTGGTTCTTGCGTGCGTGCGAGCGCCAAGATAAGCCAATCGAGGTAAGATTTGGCTGTCAACCGCAAGTCTTCGCCTAAAAATTGTCCTGTCGTGTTTTTAGCCCGTTGCCATAACGCTTGCAACGCTGCGCTTTGACCTGTTTCACTCACCGACGCAGTCCCAATAATGTGCAACTGTTGTTCAGCACGCGTCAAAGCCACATACAAAAGGCGCATTTCTTCTGACCAACTTTGCCGTTTGAGGGCTTGCTGCACCACAAGTTGTTGCAAGGTTGGCATGTTCACTAAAGCATCGGGTTGCAAATAATTAATCCCAATCCCAGCATTTTTTTGTAACAACACCTTGCCTTTTAAATCCTTGGTGTTAAAGGCTTTCTCAAATTCAGGGATGAACACAATGGGAAATTCTAACCCCTTTGAGGCATGAATCGTCATCACACGCACCGCTTGCTCATCGGCTTGCTGGGGTGCTTCCCCTAACTGACCATCGTTGGCTTGTAATTGTTCGATATAGCGCACAAACCGAAACAAACCAGCATTCGTGTTGTTTTGATAAGTTCGGGCGTAGGCATAAAGGGCATGCAAATTAGCTTGACGCTGGCCGCCACCAGGCATCCCCGTCACATAATCAAGCCATGCCGTATCCTCAAAAATGGTCCAAATCAACGTCACCAAATCATTTTGGATCGCAAGCTGATGCCATTTTCCAAACTGGTCAACAATCTTTTGGGCATCAGGATGCGTTGTCGCATAAGTCGTTAAAGCAGTCCAAAAATCATGTTGTTGATCGGCTAAACGAATTGCCGCCAAATCATTTTCCGTCAAGCCAAACATGGGGGAGCGTAAGACTGCTGCTAGCGGAATATCTTGATGCGGATTATCAATCACCCGCAAAACATCCAACATGAGGTAAACTTCCATGGTTTGGAAATAGTTCCCTACTGACTCAACTTGCACTGGAATACCGGCAGCACGCAAGCTGGCTACTAAATCGCTATAACCTGACTTTGAACGGGTCAAAATGGCAATATCGCCGTATTGCACCGGCCGCATCCCTGCCGGCGTTGCCTTACGGTCATAAATCGTGGTCTCCCGTAAAGCCAGTATTTTTTCCGCCAATCGGGCATACTGTGCTTGTCGTTTTTCAAAGCTGTCCGCCGTTTCGTCAGCTTCAGTCGACTCAACGGCTTGCGCTTGCTTGGTGATAATGTCCACCGAAAAAACCGGTGGCACACTGGCAGGATAATCGGCTTTTGGCACCAACTTGGCCTCCCCAAGATAGGCGATATCACCCAATTTTTCATCCATTAACTGTGTGAAAATCAAGTTGGTCATGGCCGTGACGTTATGATGTGACCGGAAATTGTCCGCTAATTCAATCCGTTGATCGTCATTATCAGCCTGGGCAAACTGTTTGTACTTATGTGTAAACAGCGAGGGCTCCGCCTGTCGAAAACCATAAATACTTTGCTTCACATCGCCAACCATGTACATATTATGGCCATTGGCCACTTGGGTTAGTAAGGTTTCTTGTAGCTGATTAATGTCTTGGTACTCATCGACCAAAACTTCATCAAACTGACTCTGAATTGTTTCACGGGTTGCTGTATCGGCTAAAATTTCTAAGGCTAAAGCGCCTAAATCAGGAAAATCAACTAATTGTGCGGTGCGCTTCGCCGCCGTAAATGCCGTCCGAAACGTTTGCGTGACCAAGACCAATGTGGCAACAAGTTCTTGTGAGGCGGCCGTAATGGTTTGCCACTGGGCTTGGGTAAACCGGAAAAAAGTCTCCGTAAGTGGCTTTAATTGCGATTTTTCCCCAATGACTTGGTTTTTAACGGCCACGGCTTGGGCCAAAATCTCTAGGAGTTCTGGCTCATCGGCCACCGCTTTGTTGGCTTTTGTTTCCAAACTCACTTTAGGTGGTTGCAACAAGGCTTGACGCAGGTCATCCCAGTTGGCATGAGTTGCCAGTGCTTGAACTTGTTGTAAATAGTCTTGGAGCGTGGCTAATGCCAGGGTTGTTTTCTTTAACTCTGGGGCGCCAGACACCGATACCTGTGCGTCTTGAACGGCCGTTAGCAAGGGTGTCAAGACGGCCATTAGTGCTGGTAAAATCTGTTGTTGATAGAGCTCAGATTGTGTGATATCCATTGTCAAATCTAACTGGTTGTCAGCGAGTTGGGCCAACCAGGTTGTCCCATCAGGGCGTGCTTCTGCAAAATCTGTCAACTTTAAGATGATGTCTTGGAGCGCATCATCTTGGCCTGGTTGCCCAAAATTATTGACTAACGCTAAAAAGGCCTCATGTTGGTCATGATCTTCTTCATAAAAATCCGCTAACACTTGCGCCAACACATCTTGGCGTAACATATCCCGTTCGGCTGTATCCGAGAGTAAACGAAATTGAGGATCTAGCCCGATGACGTGATAATAATTTTCAATCAAACGTAGGGCGTAGGCATCAATGGTGGAAATGTTGGCAGCTGGTAATAGTAATAGTTGCTCTTGTAAAAAACGTTTAGTCGTCGCATCAACCGATGGCAGGCGCTTTTCAATCGCCACTTCCAGTCGTTCACGCATCTCTTGCGCGGCAGCGTTGGTAAAGGTCACAATGAGAAAGTTAGCGACGCTTGCGCCGTTTAAGATTTTCTGGATTAAACGTTCAATTAAAACAGTCGTTTTCCCTGATCCTGCGGATGCAGCCACTAAAATATTATGGCCTGTCTCATCAACCGCTCGTTGTTGATTAACCGTGAATGTCGTGCTCATCTGCTGCCTCCTCATGCAAAATCTCTAAAATGGCGGATTTGCCCTTGGGCGATTCCGGCCGGTACTGGTCACCCAATGAGCGATCAAAACGCAAAATATCCGTGTAAGGCGTATATTGTAAGCTGCCCATCGTTGGTAACAACGGAAACTCACCACCTAAAATATGATCGCCCGCTTGCGTGATATTTGCGGCATTGTGTTGTAGCAATAAGCCAAAATCATCTGCTTCAACAGCGTCACTATTGGCGTATAATTGCCCGTCTTTTTTCTTTTTCAATTGGTAGAATTGCGCTGCTTCCCCGCCATCAAGGGTTTCCAGACTATCCAGATAATCCGGTTCGGCCACAAATAAGCCACGATATTTGAAGATTTCTGGCTGTAGCTGACCAGCCAACAAAGCATCAACATCCCCTTTAAAGTCAGCAATACGGCGGCGTTCGGGCGCAATTTTAGCAAAGAAGGCACCGCCAATCGCTTCAATACCAAGCGCTTCAGCATTTTTTTGCGCCGCCTGCCAATAAGTTAACAACTGCATTTGTAACCCGTCAAAAGCTTGGGCCCAATCAAATTGTTTACCGTTGGATTTGTAGTCAATAAT